>JBJFHQ010000098.1:0-16405 GCA_051893755.1 Oscillospiraceae bacterium | reverse complement strand
GGGAAAAGTCCCTGATCCGGCGCATATAATCCGTTTAAAATCCCTGGTATCCGCCACTGACCGCCGTGGGCGTGGCCTGACAGTATCAGGTCAAATTTTCCGAAGGAGCGATAGAAGTCTATCTGCTCGGGATAGTGAGCCAGCAGCACATTGAATTTATCGGGGGCTGCTTCCGCGGCGCATTTTTCGATGCTTGCGGAATGGTTTGGTCCCGAGCCGCAGAGAGTTATCCCGTCAATATCGGTATTTTCTCCGTCAAGGACATGTATGCCGAAGCTTTCCGCCTCACGGGCGAAGCTGTCCCAGCTGCCGCTCCACTGTTCGTGGTTGCCCGTTATGTAATAGCAGGGATATTTTCTGCCTATCTGCTTAAGGAGGCTGCGGGTGTTGTCATTGTTCACGGTGTTGTCGTAGATATCGCCTGTCAGAACCACCATATCGGGCGAGGTCTCATCTATGGCTTCGATAAGGTTTTTCATATCCTTGCCGTAATAGCAGCTGTGCAGATCGGAGACCTGTGCTATGCGCACGCTTTCGGACAGCTTGTCGGTATGTACGGTATAGTACACGGTCTTAAGCGGGAAGCTTGCTGCGGACAGGATAACGAATACTCCTGCCAATACGGCTGCTGCTTTTAAGAAAGTCCGTTTATTTTTCTTTTGGGGAGCATTTTCCATGGTGTCTCTTTGAGGGTTATCGGTCATTTATCGCTGCCCTCCAGGAAGTAGGAGGCTTCCATATCGGCAGTGGAAAGAGCGAATGCCAGCGGCCATTTCTCGAAAGCCTTGCCGATGCTGTTCTTGTCCTCTATCCCAGAGAAGCCCATGTGATAGCGGATAGCGATAGCCTCCTCACGGGAGAGCTTCATAAAGCCGCTGATGATGTAGACAGATTTTTCGCCATGTCCGTATGGAAGCTGGTCGTCAATGGTGTAGTAGGGCACCTTTTCCCAGACGCCCTGTTCGTTCTTGCTGTTGCGGAAGTCCACCTTGTAGAAGTTTATCTTGCAGATATCGTGGAGCAGAGCGATAACGGCAGCGGTCTCATCGGAGGCGGAGAGCTTGTATACGTCCTTTACCCGCGGGCGGGAAAGATAATCGCAGAGACAGTGATAAACGTTGATGCTGTGCTGAGCGAGTCCGCCCTCGTAGGCGCTGTGATAGCGGGTGCTTGCGGGAGCGGAGAAGAAATCGCTTTTTGGGGAGAGCAGATAATCAAGCAGCTTGTCCGAGCCCTCGCGGGTTATGTTTTTGCGGTATATATCCAGAAATTCTTCTTTTATTTCATCGGGAGATCTCATTTTATTTTCCTTTCATTGTAAACTGTTAACGAATTATTTCCGTGTAGTAGGAGGTAACGGTCAGGTCCTCCGCAAGCTGTTTTGCAGTAAAGTCTGCGGGCAGCGAGGACTTGTTCACAAGCACGAAGCTGCTGTTTCCGTAAAGGTCGAACCAGTTGTCGCTGAACACAGCGTCATGGTTTTTCATTTCAAGGCATACGCCCTTAGCAAATGCCTTGGACGATATCTCGATCTTGAATTTCCCGCCCAGCTCTGAAACGGAGAAGCTGAGCTCGGGGTCAAGAAATTCAAAGGATTTGGGCTGCACAAATAGACAATCACCGGAGGATATTATCGCACCCTTTTCGGTAAGGGAATATTCCAGACAGAGACTGCGCAGAGACTTATGATTTGCGGACTCGTCCGCGGGAAGTATCTCGCTGCGGAGCAGCATTGCGCAGTTTTTCGCGGAAAGTGGATCGACATTTACGGGGAATTCTCCCTCGTTTATCACCTCGCCGGTATTTCTGCGCACCTTCCAGTTCACCAGTCCGTGAACGGTCTTCATCTTTTCGTTGGATACGTTGAAGATAACGTAATCATCATTGCTGAGGTCCACCGACAGAAGCACGGGAGCGTAGAATCTCTTTGCATAATAGTGGAGAGCCTTCCATCTGCAGAAATAGTCTATGGACGACCATGAGATAACGGGATTGGAGTCGTTGACCTGCCAGTACAGCGAGCCCATGCAGATACCTCTGTTGCGGCGCATATGCTCCACGTTGAGGCGGATAGCGTCCGCCTGCACCAGCTGGGAAGCGTATACGAGTCCCTCAAAGGTGTAAGGGTAATGAATCATCTGAGCGATGTAGTACAGCAGCTTTTCGTTGCCCGCCTCGCACTTCTGATGAGCCTCCATAACGGGGGACATAAGGTTCATATCCTTGTCCTCGGCGAAGCTGCGGATAGTTTTCATAGAGGGTATGGATTCAAAGCCGTACTCCGAGCAGAAGCGGAACAGGTACTTGTTGTATTCGGTAAATGGCTTGCAGCTGTGCCATACCTCCCAGTAGTGGATATCGCCCTTGTTTTTTGCGCCGGAGTCTCTGAAGCTTCCGCCCGAAGAGGGGGAAGAGGGCCAGTAGAAGGTCTGCGGGTCGTAGAAGCCCAGTATTTTGGGAATGAGCACTTCGAACATGCGCAGATAGCCCTTTTTCATTTCGGGCTGATCGGGGAGACCCCAGTACTGCCAAGCGGATTCTATCTCGTTGTTTCCGCACCATATCGCCAGCGAGGGATGATTTCTTATCCGCTTTACGTTGTCGATTATCTCATGCTTGACGTTCTCGCAGAAGGGTCTGTCCGCGTTGTAGACGGAGCATGCGAACATGAAGTCCTGCCATACCAGCAGACCGTTCCTGTCACAGAAATCGTAGAACCAGTCGTCGGGGTAAACACCGCCGCCCCAGACACGTATCATGTTGTAGTTTGCGGCAAGGCAGTCGGTGAGGAGCTTTTCGGTCTTTTCTCTGCTGCGGCGGCAGATAAGCTGGTCCTCGGGGATATAGTTTGCGCCCATTGCGAAAATCTTAATACCGTTAACGGCAAAAGCAAATTCCTCGCCGTCGGTGCCGTCGTTGTCGGGAGTGCGGCATACCTCCACTGTGCGCAGACCGATGTCCAGAGACTTTTCATCGATGACGTCTCCGTTATTCTGCAGAGTAACGGAAATGTTATATAAGGGCTGAACGCCGTAGCCTCTCGGATACCAGAGATAGGGGGAGTCGATGCAGAATTCCGCGGAAAAATTTCCTCCCGAGATAACGGCAGCTTCGGTAACGCTTCTGCCTTCGGGGTCGGTAATGGTGACAGAGGCGGAAAGCTTATCGGAGGAAACGTCCTCCAGATGTCCCTCTACGGTGACATATACGCCCTGTTCGGTGTGGCGCTGACGGTGATATACGCTTTCGATGCGTCCGCCCTTAACGCCGATAAGGCTCACATCGCGCCATATTCCCATATCGGGCAGAACGGGGCCCCAGTCCCAGCCGAACATGTAATGAGCCTTTCTCATATGAGGATAGCCCGCCATTGTGGAGCTTACTCCCCAGAGCGGGAGCTCGCTGTTCTTTTCGGTCACGTATCTTATGGGAGAGATAAAGCGCACAGCCAGCTGCTGGAGCTCGTCGGAGCTGATAAGGTCGGTGACATCAAATTCGTAGGTCCTGTGCATATTGCAGCAGGTGCCCACGGATATGCCGTTGAAGAATATCTCGGCAGCGGTGTCGATGCCGTCGAAGTGAAGATATATCCTTTCGGAGCTTTTGATGCTGTCGTCGGCGGGAAAGCTTGTTACGAAGCAGAAGTCGTCCTCTGAGATACGCTGTGCCTCGTACTGATTTTCGCCCTTGTATGGGTCCTCGATGATACCCGCGTCAAGATAGGCGGTATATACCGACCCGGGGACGTTTACCGGGATATTAAAGCCCGCCTTCATATAAGAGGAAACGACCTCGCCGGGGTGAGTAAGTGAGATATCGGCAGCCGAATCGGACAGCTTATAAAGCTGCCATGTTCCGTTAAGTGACTGAATAAACATATTTGCGCACTCCAATCTGTTAAAATTCTATGCAGATCATATTGTAATCATTATACAATATTTCAACGAAAAAATCAACAGAAAATTAAAAAATACGGACCCGCAGTTGAAGCTGCAGGTCCGTAAGCTTATCTTGTGTAAAAGTGTGTCAGGATATCGGTACAGATCACTTTTCTTTCTTTTCCTCCGACGAGCTTTCCTCGCTTTTCTTGATATAAGAGCCCGAAGCGATGTCGTATGTGCGGTTGGAATTGACCTTCGCATAGATAAGCAGTCCGATAAGAATGAGTACCACGATAACCGCGATAACAACGATTATCACCCACATGGGAACGGGCTTTTTCTCGGCAGCAGCCTCTGCTTCGCTGAGCGCCACAGAGCGGGTGCCGAACTGGTTTACGTTGGTAAATTCAATGCCTGTTACGGTGATAGTCTGACTGGTCCCCACGATGGAAAAATCGTAAAGCTCGCTGAAATTACCTGTTCCGTAGGCGTTAAGTATCTGCTTGCAGTTGAACACTGCATGGCTGCTGTCGTAGGATACGGGAGCCGCCATTTTTATCGAAACATTTCCGTCCTCGTCACGCTTGTTTTCGGGAACGGTGGTATTATCGGTACTGATAAGGACCAGATTTACGGGACAGAACGCAGGAGCGCTGCTCATTTCCTGATAATAGATGACTACCTCCGAGCCCGAGTTGAGTCTTGTGGCATCGAAGTCATTTTTTGTGACTCTGAATATCTCGCCGCTTCCGTTGTACTCGGCAGGATCGTTCACAGGAACGAAGGAGTTTATTCCTGTAAGCTCTTCCGCATTATTATCGCTGCCGCCCTCGGAGTTGGTGACGGTGAATTTTGTACATAAAACGGTACCCTGATTTGTAGCACCCACGTTAAGGCAGAGAACGCCCGAAAGATCGGTTATGCTGTCGGGGTCGGGAGCCGCAGCCTTATATCCTGCGAGGATATCCTCGTATGTAAATACTGCATGGTTCTCGTCGTATTCAGAAGGCTCTACCTTGCCCCAGATCTCGCCGTCGGAGATCATTTCGCCCGTTTCCTCATCGGTGACCTCCCAGCTCTGTGCGATGAGCTCAACGGGAGTAAATGTCAGCTCATCTCCTGAGGTTTTAAGGGTGTATTCAACGATGATCTCGGAATCCTCGGTAAGAGACGAGGGGTCAAACACGTCGGAATAGAGCTTGAAGGTCTGTCCCCAGTCGGACGCCTTTTCCGCAGAGGAAACGTCCGCTTCATAGTCCTCGGCGAAGGACGTGATGCCGCACACCGAAGCGGCAATTACCATTGACGTCAGCAAGGAAAATATTTTGTTGGTTTTCATTTGTCACATTCCTTTCATACAATATGCGGCGCTGATGAGCCGTATTACTTTTTCCTGGTCACAATTGATATGGTATCATTTTCGGGAATAAAAGTCAAGAAAACAATGGTTAGTTTTTGTAAATTATTTTTTAAGGCAACATCGCACAGAGCTTGTGTGCAAGATGACGGAAAATCTGCAAGCAGATTGCGTGCAAAGCCGACAGGCGTGCTTTGTGCGGTGTTGCCTTAATAGTCTGCATGTTCAGAGCTTGTCCATGAAGCTGTGGAGGCCGTTTTCGTCCTTGTAGGATATAAGATTTTCCACATTGACATTTTCCGCACTTCTGAAAATATTGCTTTCGATCTGCGGATTTATCTTTCTGAGCTCTGCGATAAGCTTTTTTATCTCCTGTCTTTTTGAGGAAGAAACGTCCGCATTTTCGGTCATGCGGCAGGCGCAGCGGATAAATTTCAGCTCATTATATCCGCACCAGCTTAAAATATCCTCTTCACGGACATAATATAAAGGTCGGATAAGCTCTATCCCTTCAAAGTGCTCGCTTTTTCTTCTTGGGAGCATGGTCTGCATCTGCCCGCCGTATATCATGCCCATGAGAGTAGTTTCGATAACATCGTCGAAGTGATGTCCCAGCGCTATCTTGTTGCAGTCCATTTCCTTAGCCGCCTTGAAAAGCTCTGCCCGTCTTATCCTTGCGCAGAGGAAACAGGGATTTTTCCTTTCGCGGTATGCGGCGCAGAAGATGTTGGTTTCGCGTATCTGTGCGGGTATGCCGAGAGTCTCCAGATTTTCTTTGCAGACGCGCATATTTTCCTCGTCGTAGCCGGGGTCCAGCATCAGATATTCAAGCTCAAAGGACACTCCCGAGTGCTGTTTATACTCCTGCATGAGCTTTGCGGTCAGCATGGAATCCTTTCCGCCGGAAATGCAGACGCATATCCTGTCGCCGTTTTCGATGAGCCTAAAGTCGGCTGCCGCCTTATGGAATCTGCTTAAGATGCTGCGGTGAAATTCGGTGGTGAGGCTCCGTTCTATCCCGAGGGTACGTTCGTTATATTCCATTTATAAGACCCTTTCCCAGAACGTACAGTGCCGCCGATTTTGCGGCAAGCTCGTCATTTTCTGCGAAATCCGCCCGTTTTTTCTCCGCTGCGAGGTTTTCGCTGTCGGAAAGCTCATTGTTGAGACAGTCCACCGCAGCGGGTATGGTGTCTGCCCTTCCGCTGCCGATGATGTCCTCCAGCTCGGAGAGTATGTATGGATTTGTATACTCGAACGGGATATCGTTTATCCCCGAGCTGCGGTAGCTTTCGGTCAGGATATCGTTGTATTCCTTTGCGGCTTTGTTCCGTTTGTTCAGCTTGATCGTGTTGGGGATTATCACGCAGGCAGGAGCTACTCCCGCGCATATGCAGAATATGATGAGCAGCTCTGACAGAGTGCCTGTCATATCTGCGAAGCTTTTGAGAATGATAAAGAAGAATATCGCCGCCGCAGCTCCCACAAGAAACAGCGGCAGGCTGCTAAGTGAGGACAGAGCCTCGCTGTCCATAAGAGCGCAGTCTCGGCTTGTATATGCGTCCAGCTGTCCCATGCAGTACTTTTCTATTTCGGACAGCCGCTTTTCCGCAGCATTTTTTGAGCCTTCGGGAATAACTGCCTCATCGGAATGAAGATCGAAATCTATCCCCGCAGCAGCGTTTTCGGTAATAACAGGCTCGTCCCTGTCCAGAGAGAAGTCAAAATCTGCCGTGACGTTGGTAAGTCCCGTATCGCTCATATCCTTTGGCTTTTCAGCGGTTTCGGCTTTTTCGGGGATAATGGGAAGGGGCTCGCTGTCCATAGTAAAAAGACTGTCCGCAAAATCGCTGATATCCTCGGCGGGAGCTGATATTTTTTCCTCGTTGACTCCCAGCAGCTCTGCCTTCAGGCTTTCAAATTCCTCCTCGCTGACTGCGCCGTCCTTTTTCAGATCGTTCAGACGGGACAGCGAGGATATCTTGCTTTGGGCAGTCTCCAAAGTGTTTTTATACCTTTCTGCCATAAAAAGTGACCTTTCATAAAAATTCTAATCTAATTATAATACAATATCGGTGAAATTTCAAGTGCGAAATGTTGTATTTTGCGGAAAATTGTGATATACTGATAATGTATGAAGGATTTATTATCGGACGGAGGCTCCGTCTCGTCCGCCGAAGCTCAGGGATAAACGGCGGATATGTGAAAAGAACAATGAAGTGAAAAAAGGTGAAAAGGACATATGCAGATTAAAAATTTCTTTGACAAAATGTTCAGCAGGACCGTACTCACGGTATTGCTGATAGCAGTGCAGCTTTTGTTTATGTTTTCGTTGGTATACGCCTTTGCGTCGTATTTTCTGCCGATAGCGCTCTGTCTTGTGGCGCTGAGCATAATCATCACGCTGTTCATCATAAGGTTGGACGAAAGCTCATCCTATAAGCTGACGTGGGTGGTCATCATTCTTGCCGCCCCAGTTTTCGGAGGACTTCTCTATCTCTATCTGGGCAACAAGCGTCCCATGAGACGCATGCGCAAGAAAATGGACAAGGAACATTCGCGGCTGGGAGTTGTCCTCAAGCAGGACAAGGAGGTCCTTGAACAAATGGAGCCGCGGCTCAGGGAAACGTCCCGATATCTTGCCAAATACAGCGGCTGTCCCGTGAGAATGAACAGCGGGACAGAGTATTTCACCTGCGGCGAGGAGCTGTATCCTGTGCTGCTGCGGGAGCTTGAAAAGGCGGAAAGGTACATCTTCGCGGAGTTTTTCATAATCGCGCCCGGAGTTTTCTGGGACAGCGTTCTTGAAATACTCAAAAGAAAAGCCGCCGAGGGCGTGGACGTGAAGCTTATCTATGACGACTGGGGCTGCATGAGCAATCTCCCCGCAAATTTTCCGAAAAAGCTGGCGGAATATGGCATAAAGACTCTGAAATTTAATCCCTTCATTCCCGTGGTATCGGTGATAATGAACCACCGCGACCACAGAAAGATACTCGTTATCGACGGAAAGACCGCCTTTACGGGAGGATTTAATCTTGCCGACGAGTATATAAACCGGAAGGAGCGCTTTGGCTACTGGAAGGACTCGGCAGTGATGATAAAGGGCGACGGCGTGCTGAATTTTACGGCGCTTTTCGCGGAGATGTGGAACTCGTTCAGCGAGGAAAAGATAGACTGCGAGACGTGCAAGGCGGAGGATTACGGCGATGTGAAGCCCCGCGGATTTATCCAGCCCTTCGGAGATTCTCCCCTTGATAACGAACAGGTCTCGGAGAACGTATATCTTGAAATAATCAATCAGGCGCGGGAGTATGTGTATATCTTCACGCCATATCTCGTTATCGACGACCAGATGAGGGTAGCACTTTCACTGGCGGCAAAAAGGGGAGTGGATGTCCGCATAGTCACTCCCGGTATACCGGACAAGAAAATGGTGTTCAGGGTCACAAGGTCATATTATCAGACTCTTATCTCCGCGGGCGTTAAAATATATGAGTTCACTCCCGGATTTATTCATGCGAAGAGCTTTGTCTGCGATGACCGCATGGCAGTGGTAGGCAGCATCAATATGGATTTCAGGAGCCTGTATCTGCATTTCGAGTGCGGTGTGTACATGGCTTCCAACGAGGGCGGAGAAATACCCGCCATAATGAAGCTGAAGCAGGACTGCTTTGACACCTTTGAAAAGTCCCACGAGGTTAAGCGCCGCGAAAGCAGGAGATTCAGTCATTCTATTTTCGACGCAGTGCTTAGAGTTCTGGGTCCGCTTATCTGATAATGCAGGAATCATTTTAAAATTATTCATAAAATATATTATGATATTACATTGAACTATGTAAAATAAAGGCGTATAATATATACAGAAAACAAAATATGAATCACAAATGATATTTTGATTCATAAAAGTCAATGTTGACGAGTTTCTCCGACATTGGCTTTTTCTTTTTCCGCATTCAGGCACGGACTGCATTGCTTGATAATATACACACCTGCGGAAAAAAATTCGGAGCTGCATTTCCCGTGCAGCTCCTTTTTTATGGTTTATCGGAGAGATATCGGCATATCAGCTTCCCAGTCCCGAGAGAGCCTCGGCAGGGTCGATCCACTTGCCGTTCTTTTTCAGACCGAAATGAAGATGAGTTTCCTCGGCAGCCTCGCAGTCGGCGGTATTTCCTACCTCGGCGATCTCGCTGCCTGCATTTACTTCCTCGCCCTCGCAGACGGAGATGCTGTCGGAGAGACCGAAATAATAGCTCTCATAGCCGCCCTTGTGCTCGATAACAACGCAGTTGCCCCAAAGCGGGTCGTTGTATACGCTGAGAACGGAGCCTGCCGCAGCGGCACGGACAGGCTCGCAAAGCTCACCTGAGATGTCGATGCCGTCGTGAGTTTTCCATACATCAAGAGTTTTGGACTTGACAAGCTCTCCGTTGGAGAAGGTGCAGATGATATCCCCGTCTAAGGGACGGACGATTATCCCCTCTGCAAGAGCCTTTTCGTTTTCAAAGGGAGACGCTGTTTCCTCGGGAGCTTCCTCGGGGGTCTCCTCGGCTGTGGGAACGATCTCGTCGCTGTCAACGTCGGCAGTCTCGTCGGGCATCATATCCTCGGCAGGGAGAATGGGGACATCGTTCTGAACAGCGTCTGCGTTCATAAATTCATCGGGAGAAGCGGCGTCGTCCGAAGCGATAAGCTTCTGCTTTTCCTCGGTAAGCTCGGACTTGTTATAGGTATAGACGCCCACTGCTGCCACGGCTGCAAGGCAGAAGCATATCACGGCAGCGGCGGCCTTACCCGAAAGCTTTCCGATCTTGAAGAAAGATTTGCTCATAGATTTTCAACCATCCTTTTCATGTAATAGTTATGTTTTATTTCCAATAATCCCTGCCTTATGCGGCTGACGTAAAACGGAGGAACCCGGAAATCACGGAAGCTTGTCAGCCGCAGGGCATGTTTTATCGGTTCATAACTATTTTTGACAGTCTTATATAATTTATACTTATTTTTAAAAATTTTCTTTCTTCAAAGGACGAAGCAAAAAAGCTCCGCCGATACGCCCGGCAGAGCCTTTTTCATCATTCGGCTTATTCGCTTACGATTTTTCCGTTTTCATAGCAGACCACGCCGCCGTCGGATGACTTTGCCTTCCCCGTGAATTTCTCCAAGCATACGCCGTTTTCGGTGAACTTGTATGTCACGCCGTCAATGGTGAAAAGCCCTCCCGCAGCTGCAGAACAGTCGCCCTTGCGGAAATAATAATCGTGTCCGTTTACGGTTTTCCAGCCGCTTTCCTTTTTGTCATCATCGCCTATGTAGTACAGCTTTCCGTTTTCCTCGCAGAGATGTTCGTCGATAAAGACCTTTGTCATAAAGCTGCCCGCCTCGCCGAAGTCTGCTCCAACGGACAGTGCATAGTATTTGCCGTTTTCTTCGAAATAGTACATTCTTCCTCGACCGTCACTGTCAGTATACATATATACCTCTGAATTGTTTACATTCTTTTTCCAGCCGCAGTCCTTTATATAGTTGTATCTGTAGTCGTCTTTGTAGTTATAGGAGACTATTTCAGTTCCGTCTATGTCGAATACTGTCCTGCAATAGGTGGAAGTAATTGTAATGCAGATTATATCCTCAGTGCGGTCGGTCAGCGTTGATGGCAGGTAAAGGAAATCCGCGTCCTTCATAAACTGCCCGTCATAGTATACCGAAAAGGCTTCGGACGAATATTCTGCGAAATCATTATAAGAGTTGAACACAACAGCTGCAATGCTATCATTGTAATAATATCCCGTGCCTTCGCCGCTTGCCGTATCGGCGCATACAGTAACAGCGCCCACAGTCAGAGCCATAGCCGCTCCGATGATTGCCGAAATTATCCTTTTATTCCTCATGTTCATCACCCCCTCTTACATATCCGCCCGATACTCATAATTCTCCGAGTAGAAAGCTATCGCTGTGATATCCTCGTCGGAAAGATACCCGGAAGCATAAGCTTCTTCAATGCCGATAAATGAGGAATCCTTGTGTAGAAGCAGCTCAAAGCTGCCGCTGCCGACGGTTATGGTCTGTCCGCCGACCTCGATATACTGCATGTCATCGGTCATTATGCCCAGCATGGGATACATAATAACTACTTCGCAGCCGTTGTATGTGCCGTAATAGCTTATTATCGCCATATCATCGGCGGAGAGATCTTTCCATACGTCCGACTTGTACTTGATGAAATCCTCTTTCAGAGCCTTGACCCTGTCATCGGAGAGCTTTTCAAGCTTTTTATACTTGACAGATGTGCGGACGAGGCTGTCGCCCTTTATATCGTACAGTCTTTCCGAAGTCACATATTCTGCGATGCTGTCGGGGACGGGCATGCTGTTTGCGATGCTCCAGCCTGTACCGAGGCGCTTGAAGCTTGACAGCTTTCCGAAATTCTTATCGGAAACAGCGTAGGAGACGGAGTTTGTCTTTCCCTTGCCTATGTCGTTGGAAACGGTGGCATTTGTGGGCTTTGCGGAATAGTTGTCGGAAACTGCCGAGTTTTTCGAAGCATAGCCTGCGATAAGACCGCCTGTCATTTCATCGTCAAAGGGCACAGCGGACCTGTTCACGCATTTTGTTACACTGCCTGTTTTCAGCTGATATCCGACGATACCGCCGTAATATTTGCCGACATCAATGCGGTCGGAGAAGTTAAGACAGCCGCTTATCTTTCCGCTGTTTAGTCCTGCGATCCCGCCCACCTCATAGGGATATTTGTAGTCGTCGTTCTTTTCGCCGTTTCTTTCCACAAGCTCAAAAACGTTGTAGGAGCATACAGTCTGACCGCCGAAGCCGCAGTTTTTGACAGTTCCCTTGTTTGCACCGACGATACCGCCGATGTATTTTTCCGAAGCGACAACAGCATTGCTGTAGCAGTCTGATATGACTGCAGAGGACGAATTGTTCATGCCGACGATGCTTCCCGCATAGCTTGTGCTGCTCTGACCGAATTTTGTGCGGCAGGAAGCCACCACGCCGCTGACAAAGCAGTTATCTATCGTAACAGCTGCGCTGCCGGGGATAGTACCCGCAACAGCGCCTATGCTATTGTATTTTGAGGTGATGTAAACGTCGGTAAGCTTGAGATCCTTGACAACTGCTCCCGATCTAAGGCTGGAGAAAAGTCCGTAATACTCTGAAGTGAGTCCCGATATCTCGTGACCATTTCCGTCGAGGGTGCCCGAAAATCCGCTTATGCCACGCCATGTCTCGTCGGACATGTCGATATCGCAGACAAGCACATAATCTCCGTAGGACTTCATGCGCTTAAGGTCGTCGGGAGTGCTTAAGGCAATGCCCGAGATATCCTCGCCGTATGCAAGGACGATATCGTCCTTATCGGATTTTTTATGGTCCTTCACAGCCTTATCCATGTCGTTGCTGAGGTCATCGCTGTCTGTTCCGAAGCTATAGGAAAGCATTTCGGCTGAGGAATCGGTCACCGCATAATAAGCATAGGGAGAAACATATATCTCCGCAGGGATTGTGTGATCGGTGTTCAGCTCGTTGAGAGCCGATATCCATGCGTCCTGCCCGAACTGAAAGCTGTATTCACCGTCATACTCAATATTGACAGTGAGCACCGCTGCGATATCTCCGCCGCTGAGCACGGGGAAATGATAGCATACTGCGATGCCCGTGTAGCCGTCCACAGGATTTGCACAAAAGCCTGCTCCAAGGACAGCTTTTTTCGCTTCTTCGTCGGATAAGCCCATGTATTTCATATCCGATTCTGATATGGTACCGAACATATCCTTTGCATATTCTGTGACCGCCTTAGGCACAGGGTCGGACTGAATAAAAAGGGTCCCCGAGGAGCCTTCCGCGGCATATACTGCGTTTCCTCCGCAGAAAAGCGCCGCCGAGACCGATAAAGCCGTTATTGCTGAAAATATTCTGTGTTTCATGGTAAAAAGTCCTTTCTTTGAAGTATCTGTATATATAACAATTCAAAGAGGGGATTTTTTTCATTTTCGATTATTTTCGGCATATTATACAAATATTAGACACTATTTTGATGAAAAAGGGCACCGCCGGATAAAACGGAGCCCTTTTTCGTGTATTATAGCAATCCACAAAAATATCCTGCCAAGTTCGGCAGTGTAAAGCTTGAATAGTGTCGTCACTCACCCTTGACAGGCGGCAAGCCTGCCTGCGGGTTCGTTCCTAACTCTTCAAGCTTTGCCCTCGCCTCCTTTTGTCAGTCTATTTCTGTGTCTTGCTATAGTTATTTCCGAAGATCAATTTTCCGAACCCTGTCCCGCACTGCAAGCACAAAGGACGGCGAGACAGAAAGCTCGTCGATGCCCATTCTCAGCCATTTCTCGGTAAGCTCGGTGTCCGCACCCAGCTCGCCGCAGATGCCTATCCATTTTCCGCATTTGTGGGCGGACTGCGCCGCAAATTCGATGAGCCGAAGTATCGCCTCGTGATGAGTGTTGCAGAATGGCTCCAGCTTTGGGTTCTGCCTGTCCACTGCGAGGGTGTACTGGGTCAGGTCGTTGGTTCCCACGCTGAAAAAGTCCACCTCGGGAGCGAGCCTGTCGCTGATGACCGCCGCCGCCGGAGTTTCTATCATAATACCGATCTCAATATTGTCGGAGTATCGTAAGCCTTCGTTAGTCAGCTCGGACCTTATCTCTTCGAGTATTGCTTTTATCTTGCGGACTTCTTCCACAGAGGTTATCATGGGGAACATTATACCAAGCCTGCCGTAAACGGAGGCTCTGAGCAAAGCGCGCAGCTGCGTGCGGAAGATATCCTGTTCGGTAAGGCAGATCCTTATGGCACGGTAGCCGAGAGCTGGATTGTCCTCCTTGTCAAGACCGAAATAATCTATCTGCTTGTCGGCGCCTATGTCCATTGTGCGGATAATGACCTTTTTCCCCGCCATGCTTTCGAGGACCTTTTTGTATGCGGCAAACTGCACCTGTTCGGAGGGGAAGTCCTCGCTTTCAAGATAGAGAAACTCGCTTCGGAAGAGACCTATGCCCTCCGCATCGTTGACAAGCACTGCGCCGATATCACGGGGACCGCCGATATTTGCGAAAATATTTATCCTCGTTCCGTCGAGGGTGATGTTTTCCTTGCCCTTAAGCTCCTGCAGCAGCGCTTTTTTTCGTTTTTCGGACTCCTGCTTTTCGGTGAGCACGGCAAGAGTTTTCTCGTCGGGTTCGATATAGAGCTTTCCCGTAAATCCGTCCACGGCGGCATCTTTCCCGTCCAGGTCGGCGGATAATTCCTCACCTGCGCCGATTATCGCGGGGATATTCATGGAGCGGGCAAGGATAGCTGTGTGCGAATTTGATGAGCCGTACTTTGTGACGAAGGCAAGCACCTTGTCCTTGTCGAGGGTGACGGTCTCGCTTGGAGTGAGGTCGTCGGCGCAGATTATATACTTTCCGTCCGCAGCTGCGGCAGCTTCGTCCTGTCCCGACAGATTGGCGATCATCCTGTTGGAGATGTCCTTTACGTCGGCGGCGCGGGCTTTCATGTACTCGTCATCCATGGAGGAAAATATCTGGGCGAAATTGTCCGCCGTCACTGCCACGGCATACTCTGCATTGACCTGCTGGCTTTCGATTATATTGAGCACCGATTCGTTGTAGTCGTCGTCCTCGGTCATCATCTTGTGTATCTCAAATATCTGAGCATTGGTCTCGCCAACCTCCTTGAGAGCCTTTTCATAGAGCTTTTCAAGCTGTGACAGAGACCTTTCCTTAGCCTTTTCAAAACGGAGCTTTTCCTGTTCGGGGTCGTCGGTCTTTTCGCGGACGACCATAGCGTCGGAGCGCTTATAGAAGGAAATTTTCCCGACAGCCACCGCACCGAACACGCCTTTTCCCTGGATAATTTTCATGCTGATATACCTCCCGATCAATACATCTTTCGGTATATTTTATCCGCATTATTCCATTTTATACGGGCAGGCTTATTTCTCGCCGAATACTGCCTTCATAGCTTCCTCGTCAAACTCTCTGTCACGGAAATAATACTTTTTGTCCGCGTCGGTTATCTCACGGATAACGCGGCAGGGATCACCCGCAGCTATTACGTTGTCGGGGATATCCCTTGTGACCACGCTTCCCGCGCCGATGACCGAGCCGCTTCCTATTGTCACTCCCGGGCAGATAACAGCGTTTCCGCCTATCCAGCAGTTATCTCCGATAGTCACGGCGATACCATACTCATACATGGTATTCCGTGCTTCGTAATGTACGGGGTGACCTGCGGTGTATATGGAGACATTAGGTCCCATCATAACGTTGTCGCCTATAGTGACCCTGCCCACGTCAAGGACGGTAAGGTTATAGTTTGCGAAAAAATTCTCTCCCACGGAAATATTGAAGCCGTAATCGCAGCGGAAGGGCGGGAGTATGGTACAGTTCTCACCGTATTTTCCGAGGATATTTTTCAGCATTTCGGAAAGCTTTTCGGGCTGCCATGTGTTGTTGTAATCGAATATTTTCCGACGGGTCTCTATCATCTGCTCAAAGCATGCCTCATCGCCTATGTAGGGCAGCTCGTTATCTCTTCTGGTGATGTTGTCCATGTTAAATTTCCTTATTCATGCACAGACGAGTGGCTGTAGATGTAAAATTCCTCCTGACAGGGGAGAATTTTTTTCTCCTTGGGCGGGAAGAGCTTGTCATACTCGTCAGCTTCTGCGGGGTCGAAATTGTATGCGGGGCTTTCACGGTAGATGTATTTTCTGCCGTCCAGCGCGCCTTCTTTCAGCTCCTTCACGAGCATTGCGGTAGGAAAATAATCATTGTCAAGGCAGACGTTATATCTGCGGCAGCTTTTAAAGCCCCTGCCGATGTAGTTTGCGGGACTTCCGAAGATGACAATTGCATCATATCCCATATCCGCAGCAATTCTAAAGGAATGTTCAAGGAGCATTTTTCCATAGCCCTGACGCTGAAATCGGGGCAGAACTGCCAGCGGTCCGAAGGTGAGGATATTCTTTTTATGACCGTATTCATCGATCAGCTGCGATTTGGTGTACATAATGCTTCCGACGATCTTGTCCTGTATGGCAACGAAATCAAGCTCGGGGATAAAGTCCTCATGGCTTCGCAGAATGTGTGCGAGATAATGCTCGCTGCAGCCGGGCATGTTCAGGTTC
>JBJFHQ010000097.1:0-3587 GCA_051893755.1 Oscillospiraceae bacterium | reverse complement strand
ATAAAAGACATCAAAGTCCTCTTTTTTATATTTTCTGAATATCAAGCGTTCTGATCCTATCTCAAAATAGTCCATATTACTCACCTCATCGGTTTCGGATCTACCGAATTATTTATGTGTATTTATACTTTTAAAATATCATCAAGCCCTATATTCCTCCGCAAAAAATCGGAAGTATTCTTCAATACGCTCCATAGCCTCCGGTTCCCGTTCAGGCTCTCTGTCGCACATCTGGATAAGCAGCGATATGGGCGCTATAAAGGACATCGAAAGCATTTCGGGGTCGGTTTTTCTCATAATTCCGTTATCCATCATTGCCTGAAATATCTTATGATATATTCCCTGTACGCTGTCGATGTTGTACTTTGTGGTAAGAAGTGCAATGCGATGATTTCGGAACTGCTCCATGACAAGCAATCTTCTGACTTTTTTTATCATAGGGTCGTGGAGGGTAAACTCTATCCTTTTCAACGACAGAGTAATAAGCCCGTCCATTGAGCAGGGGTTTTTTCCGGGGCTTAAAACCGAGCCGAAATTATCCTGATAGTACCCCTCCACCATTTCAATAAGAGAGTCGAGTATATCCTCCTTGCCCTTGAAATGCTTATAAAGTGACGGGCCTTTTATCCCTGCATTTTCTGCAATGAGGTCAACTCCCACGCCGTCATAGCCTTTTTCGGCAAACAGGGTAAGTGCCGAATCGAGTATCTTGTCTTTGGTAGGTATTTTATCCATAATACATTTCTCCTTACGTGAGCTAACGCGCGTTTTCTTGATATTATTATATTTTATTATTATTGCATTGTCAAGAGCAAAATAAAAATGCAGGACTATTCGGCAGTTTTTCTTGACAAGAGATAATAAGTGTGGTATAATGATTTTGGAAAACGAACGTTAGCTTAGCTAAAAAATGGTTAATATTGTTCTGTTTTCTGAGAATAAGCAATAAATCGAATCGAAATTGATAGAGGATAGGTGATTATGATGATAGCTGAAAACAAATACCCGATATTGGAGTTTGATGACAGCAATATCGCAAAAATAAATCCTATATCTTTTGTGGAAAAGCCATTTGAAACCAACAAATTGATTATCACTTTTTTCCCCGAAGTTATGGACAAGCTGAAAGACGAGGGAAAGATAACGCTTGAAAGAATTATCTGCGGCGAGAATCCTGTCACGATATATCGCTTTACTGATTCTGATATTCTGATAACTCTCGGATATGTAGGCTGTCCCTCCTGCGGCGGAAATCTGGATCAGTTCAACGCTATGGGCATTACAAAGGTAATGTTCTGCGGAGGCGGCGGAGTGCTTGACAGCAATATTGAAGTCGGACAGCTGCTTGTGGTTGACGGCGCAATAAGGGACGAAGGATTTTCCTACCACTACATAAAACCTTCAAGGTATATCTACACCAAAACTGAAGTCACAGAAAAAATAATAAAGTATCTTGAGGAAAATTCTATTTCCTACATTCGTGGTTTAACGTGGACAACTGACGCAGTTTACCGTGAAACTGCCGACAGGATCGCTCGGAGAAGGGCAGAGGGCGCAAAGATCGTAGAAATGGAACAGGCAGGCTGTATTGCCGTTGCACAGTTCAGAGGGTTTGATTACGGTGCACTGATCTACGGCGGAGATGATGTTTCACAGGAGGAGTGGGACAGCAGGTATTGGCATAGCCGCAAGGGGATACGATACGACCTTGTAATGCTTTGTAAAAAACTGGTGGGAATTATATAGCGTTATTACGATGAATTTCGGTATATCATTCTATCGCTGAATTTACTGATTAAATGAAAAAATCAAATGTGAATGAATTAACAATGTGGTAATCTACAATAAGGAGAAATTATGATCAGACAATATGAATCAAAAGACTTAGCACAATGTGCTGCAATATTCAAGGAAGCTTTTTCCGAAGAAGCTTGGGGATGCGTATGGACCAAAGAACGAGCAGAAGCATATATTTCGGATTTCACCGATCATCCGAAATTCATCGGCTTTGTTTCGGAAGAAAACGGAGTGATCGACGGTGCAGTTCTTGCCTGCAGAAAAGTCAGCTGGAATAACGATGAGATACATATAGATGAACTTATCGTTGCACCTCAGAAACAACGCTCAGGCATTGGTGGAAAACTTGTTGACGCTGTCAAGGAATACAGTAAAAACAACGGTCTTGCAGGAATCGTCCTTTACACCGCCGAACAGGCACCTGCAAAGAATTTCTATGAAAAGAATGGCTTTCAGGTATCTGACGGCGTGATTTGCATGTATTGGGTATGACAAAGAAAATCATATCCAATATCATCAAGGCGGTGAAAAAATGCTTAGAATGGAGATCGCACTGTTTCTTGTGCTGGGCTTTGTTGCCTGTATATATTTTTCCGCAGGAAAAAAGAATTCGCTGCTTCATAAAAACTTTTCCCTACTGCTTATCGTTACGCTGATACATCTGTTTTTTGACGGTGCTACCATTTACACCGTGAACCGATTGGACACAGTGCCAAAGTTTATGAACGATATTCTGCACAGGCTCTTTATCGGTACTATGGTGCTTGCAGTTTATCTGTTCTACAAGTACATCGCAATTCTTACAGAAGAGGAAAGGGTCAAACCATTGCGCTTTGATATACCTGCAAAGATATTTCTGATAGCCGCCGAACTGGGAGCATTGCTGCTTCCCATTCATTATACTGTGACTCCAAAGAGCAATTATTCGGACGGTATCCATGCAAGTATATGCTATATCAGCACGGCATTTTATAATACTAAGAATAAAGTGATTTTGGATGAGGTCACATAAAAAGATCGGAAGGATGCATGAATATGAAGAGAGCGAACCACAAGTATACAAAAATCATTTCTTTATGTCTCTTGGCCGCAGCAGTGATATCGATCACGGCGTGTACAAATGGACATAGGGATTATTCTACAGACACGAAAGGAACAATGAATATCGATTTCGGAGAAGACGGAATGATTCGAAACGGCACAGAGTATAATACCTATCAGGTCGAAGAAGGACAACAGGGGATTATTTCTATAAATATTTCCAAGGTATCCGGTCGGCTCGATATAGATGTATACCAAGTTGGCAATGAAGATGATCCGGATTATACCGGAAGAGATCTGGATTCAGCATCGTTTGATGTGATCGTGGAGGAACCCGGCGAGTATAAGGTTTGCTTTACGGCAGCTGAATTTGTCGGTGACTATGGGATCCACTGGTTTGCCGAGAATAACACAGACAAATAGCAGCGTATAGGAAGAAAGGATAAAAGAACAATGGAAAAATTGGTGATCATATCCCCACAATTTGAAAATGATGACTGGATACCGGACGGCTGTGCCGGGTATGGCTATGACAGATCGCCTGAATTATACATAGAAGGCATACCAGACGGAACCTTATCTCTTGCAGTTGTAATGGACGATATGGATCACCCTATCCGCCCCGGCTTTAATCACTGGGTTGCGTGGAATATACCTCCCATCGGAGTGATCCCCGGAAGAATCCCCAAGGGTGAAGTTTTAGACAGACCAATCCACATTGAACAGGGTATTGCATACGGAAAGCATTG
>JBJFHQ010000096.1:0-3609 GCA_051893755.1 Oscillospiraceae bacterium | reverse complement strand
TCGGATAAGCTCAGGAGTTCTGCGCAGCGGAGTTCTTCTTTGCCTCAAGATCTGCAAGAGCGTCCTTTCTGGAAAGGTTTATCCTGCCCTGATTGTCGATCTCCATTACCTTAACAACGATCTCGTCGCCTACAGAAACAACATCCTCGACCTTCTCAACTCTCTGCTTGTCCAGCTTGGAGATGTGAACAAGACCGTCCTTGCCGGGAGCTATCTCAACAAATGCGCCGAAGTTCATAAGACGAACTACCTTGCCCTTGTAAATAGCGCCGATCTCGGGATCGTTTGCGATAGTGTTGATTATCTGAACAGCCTTCTCTGCGTTTGCAAGATTTACGCCCGAAACGAATACATTTCCGTCGTCGTTGATGTCGATCTTGACATCGCAGTCTGCGGATATCTTCTGAATGACCTTGCCGCCCTGACCGATGACCTCTCTGATCTTGTCAACGGGAACCACGGTGCGGAGCATCTTGGGAGCATACTCGCCCACCTGAGGACGAGGCTCGGGAATAGCCTTGAGCATGATCTCGTCAAGGATATAATCTCTTGCCTTGTGAGTCTTGGCGAAGGCCTCCTTGATGATGTCATAGGTAAGACCGTCGACCTTGATATCCACCTGGATAGCGGTGATACCCTTGTGAGTACCGCCTACCTTGAAGTCCATATCGCCGAAGAAATCTTCGAGACCCTGAATATCGACCATAGTCATGAAGCTGCCGTCATCTCTGGTGATAAGTCCGCAGGAGATACCTGCAACGGGAGCCTTAATGGGAACGCCTGCGTCCATGAGAGCCAGTGTGGAGCCGCAGATAGAGCCCTGCGATGTGGAGCCGTTGGAGGAAAGCACCTCGGAAACCAGTCTGATTGCATAGGGGAAATCCTCAACAGATGGGATAACAGGCTCCAGCGCACGCTCTGCGAGAGCGCCGTGGCCTATCTCACGTCTTCCGGGACCTCTCGAAGGCTTAGTCTCACCTACCGAGTAGGAGGGGAAGTTGTAGTGATGCATATATCTCTTGGAATCCTCTTCGTCGAGACCGTCGATCTTCTGGCAGTCGCTTACGGGGCCGAGGGTCGCAATGGTGAGGACCTGAGTCTGACCTCTTGTGAAAAGTCCGGAGCCGTGAACTCTGGGGAGAACGCCTGCCTCGGCAGCAAGAGGACGTATCTCGTCGATGCCTCTGCCGTCAACGCGCTTGCCCTCATAGAGCCAGTTGCGGACGATCTTCTTCTGAAGCTTGTAGATGCACTCATCGATCATAGTGATCTGCTCGGGATACTGCTCGTCGAACTTCGCATGGATATCGTCCTTGATAGGAGTGAGTCTCTCCTCGCGGATATTCTTGTCGTTTGTATCGAGAGCGAACTTTACTCTCTCGGAAGCGAACTCCTCGATAGCGTCGAACATGTCATGGTCAACTTCCATGGACTCAAACTCGAACTTCTTCTTGCCGATCTGCTTCTGGATATCGCTGATGAAAGCAACGATCTTCTTGATCTCTGTATGACCTGCGATGATAGCGTTCAGCATGGTATCATCATCGACCTCGTTAGCGCCCGCCTCGATCATAACGACCTTCTCTGCGGTACCTGCAACGGTAAGGTTAAGGTCGGTCTTAGCTCTCTGCTCGAGAGTAGGATTGAGGACTATCTCGCCGTCAACAAGACCTACGCTGATGCCGCCGATAGGACCGTTCCAAGGAATATTGGAAATGGAGATAGCAACAGAGGTAGCGATCATGCCAAGTATCTCGGGGGAATTGTCGGGGTCAACGGAAAGGACTGTCATAACAACGGAAACGTCGTTGCGCATATCCTTGGGGAAAAGGGGACGGATAGGACGGTCTACCATACGGGAGGTAAGGATAGCCTTTTCGGAAGGCTTGCCCTCTCTCTTGGTGAAGGAGCCTGGGATCCTGCCCACAGCGTAGAGCTTTTCCTCGTAATCAACGGAAAGGGGGAAGAAATCCACACCCTCTCTGGGCTTGTCGCTGGCGGTAACGTTTGCCATAACGACTGTATCTCCGCAGCGTACCCAGCAGGAACCGTTTGACAGCTCGCAGGTCTTGCCTGTCTCAACGGTAAGCTCTCTGCCTGCATAGGTGGTCTTAAACACTCTGTGATTTTCGAATAATTTTTCCATAATTCTGCCTCCTGTATATGATTTTCGGATAGCAGTCTTAGCAATAAATCCGCGGCGCAGAGAAGCTGTGCCGTCGATTTAATGCTAACAGCTGCTAACCATTTTTCGACATTCTCATGAAGTGCCGCCCGATTTTCGGATGTTCTGCCGACAAATGCGGACAAATATCCGATGTGCATTTTCAGGCGCACATTACATTAATAACCACTAAAAGGCAGTAGGAGGAAACTTCCCCCAACTGCCTTAATGAACGGAAATTACTTACGAATACCGAGCTTTTCGATGATCGCACGATATCTGTTGATATCCTTCTTCTGGAGATAGTTCAGAAGCTGGCGTCTGTGACCAACCATCTTTAAAAGACCTCTTCTGGAGTGGTGGTCATTCTTGTGGACCTTCAGGTGTTCGGTAAGGTCGTTGATCCTCTTTGTAAGGATAGCGATCTGTACTTCGGGCGAACCTGTGTCGTTCTCACTGGTTCTGTTAGCTTCGATAATAGCTGTTTTTTCCTCTTTACGCATCATTTTGAATGCACCTCTTTAAAAATATTTTTTCCGCTGTCCAAGCCTTCGGCAGGCAACATTTCCCCGTTGGGGCGATACCCGAAAGCTGAGACATGGAATGCCTAATACGGCAAAATTTATTATACCATATTTTACGGGCAATAACATGAATTTTTCTGAAATATATTATTAATTTTTTATGAAATAATCTTACCCTTACCCTTTCCGCCGCCGGAGCTTTTCTTGTCCTTATTTTTGCCCTTCTTGTCGGACTCAGGCTCTACGGGAGCCTCCTCGCCGCCCTTGTCGGTGAAGATGCTGTCCTCAGCGCTCATAGGCTTAAGGTAGTCATATTCGGGATTATCCATTCCCTTTTCCTCGTAATAGGGATTGATAACGTATTTCTGTATCTGCGGATAGCAGTTGAATACTACGATAAAGCCGATGAAGGTCAGCGCCCATATCGCCACAAGGAATATCAGCATATATACATTCAGCAGCGCGGTAATAACCAGTATCGCCACTACAACAGCCACCGCAAGCAGCGTTATCAGGTTCTTCTTGAGAGCCACCGCCGCAAGGATAAACGAGTTTTTCAGAACATTCTTGAAGGTAAGCTCTGTTGCGGCTATCATCGGATAAGCGTAGAAATTCATCATGAGAAATACGAAAATAACGCTCAGTGAGATCGCGCAGAGAGCATAGTAAAACCAGCCTCCCGACTCGGCATTGTCGCCCATGGCAGTGTACACATACACCGAGCAGAACGCAGACACAACAGCAAGTATATCCAGCAGCCCCATCGGTATTGACTTTTTCAGATTGGAGGAAAAGCCCTTCCAGAAGTCATGGAAAACGAAGGCATTCTTTTCCAGAGTATAGTTGCGCAGCACCTTGGTCATTCCCGTCAATGCAGGACCGATAGTCACAATGGGCATACAGAAAATAAATGTTATGATG
>JBJFHQ010000095.1:0-3620 GCA_051893755.1 Oscillospiraceae bacterium | reverse complement strand
CTGTTTTTGAGTTTGTCAGCATGGTGGACGAGCCGGGCACCTATCTGTTCGTCAATACTATTATAGGAATGATAGCCGCTTTTGCTTCATACAATGCCATTACGGTGGGACTGGCAAGGCTTTTCACTCTACGTGCAAACTGCGACAGCTTGGCGGCACTGACATCTATAATCACGATAGCTCTGTCAATGGCAGGCCTTCTCGACACTAATTTAGTCCGCGACGGCATCCTCCACGAGTATGTTCCTCTGGGGATAGCCGCGCTGATATTCAACACACTGGGCAAGCTGCTGCTTTTAAGCCGCACCCAGCGCAACTTCAAGTACATCTCAGGCGATTACGACCACTGTGCAATGTTCACGGTCAAGGACGAGGAACAGGCAGAGGCTTTCACAAGAGGCGCTCTTACCGACTTCCCCACTCTTGCTTCCATGCGCAGGACCGAAATGATCTCCGACTTTATGAAGAATTCCTATTCGCCCGATATGTCCGACCGATTCTGCAAGATGTTCGCTCCCATAATCATCATAGCTTCGCTGGTAATCGGAGTTATCGGCGCAGCAGCGGGCTGGTCGGATTATGCAAACCGTTCCGTATACATCGGTTTGTCTGCATTTGTGGGCTGTCTGTGCTTATGCTCCTGCTATTCGTCTATGCTTATAGTCAACCTGCCCATGCAGAAGGCTTCAAAGAAGTACAGTCAGATGCAGGGAGCTGTTATCGGATTTGACGCAATCGACGAATTTTCCGACACCAACAGCATCATGGCAGACGCTTCGCAGCTTTTCCCCCAGGGAAGCGTATATCTCTCCAACATCAAGATATTCTCCGATACGAGAATTGACGAGGCTATCGTTGAAGCAGCAAGCCTTGCATGCCGTTCGGACAGCATTATGAAAAACATGTTCTTCGATATAATCGGAGGAAAAACAGAGCTTTTAAATCCCGTGGAAAGCTACATCTACGAGGATTCAATGGGTCTGTGCGGCTGGATAAACAACAAGCGTGTGCTTCTCGGGAACCGCAAGCTCATGGAAAATCACAGCATAGACGGCATGCCCTCTCCGCAGAAGGAAAAGCAGTACACAAACGGCGGCGCAAGCATTCCCGTTTATCTTTCCATTTCGGGCGAGCTTTCCGCAATGTTCATCATCAATCTGACGCCCGTCCCCGAGGTGGCTCAGACCTTAAGAGAGCTTGACAGAAAGCACATCAAGGTCATACTCCGCTCGGTGGATTCTGCCGTTTCGGTGGAGCGCATGGCGCAGATGTTCGACATCTCCCCCGACACCCTGAAGATACTGCCCTTCAGAGAGCATTCCAACTATGAGCAGGTGACCTCCTACACCCCGAAGCAGAGCGCAACTCTTGCATGCTCGGGAAGATTTGCTTCCTTTGCATCGCTTATCTTAAGCACAAAAAGGATACGCTCCACTGTGTCCATAGGCATTGCGATACAGGCCATATCCATTCTGCTGGGAATACTTTTATCGGCTCTGCTGGTGATATTCAAGGCATACTCCGACCTTTCCACGCTGATGATACTGGTCTACGATCTGGTGTTCACGGCTATTTATATGCTGGTCAATCTGTTTAAAAAAGTCTGAATTTATCCCGTCGGGGTTCCGGCGGGATTTTCTTTGTTGTTGACATTATTTTGAAAATATGATAGAATTGTACAGGACAAAAAATACTTTTCGGGAGGAACATAAAATGATCGAAAGATACGATGTAAACGAAAAATGGGCTCATTCGGGTATCATCAAGGCAGGCGATTTCTGCTATCTGAATTACTGCGTGGGAAACGTGGGCGGAACTGTTGAAGAGCAGATAAACGGCGCATTTGATGAAATGGAGAAAAGGCTGGCTATGGTAGGTCTTACTCTCGAAAACGTGGTGCAGATGGACTGCCTGTTCAGAGATATCTGGAATATCCCTATTATGGAAAAGGTCATCAAGGAAAGATTCAACGGAAAATATCCCGTGCGCAAATCCATTCAGACAGAGTTCGCCCACACAGGCGGCGAAAACGGACTGCAGTTTCAGGCAGACGCTGTTGCTTACTGTGGAAAGTGAGCAGGCAGCCTATCTCAAACTATCAAAAAAGCCCGAGAACCAAAAATTCCCGGGCTTTACTATTTTATTCAGCTATCAGTCCAGCACACCCGAATGCTTCAGATAATCCTTGATAAGCGCGGTGGTCTGGTCGATGCCTATGGAGCTGTCTATGGTCAGATTGTAATTCTGCGCTCTGCCCCACTGGGACTGAGTCACAAAATTATAGTAGCTTGACCGCTTCTTGTCCCACTTCTTGACTGCCGCCACAGGGTCCTTGACCTGTTCGCCGTATTCCTCGGTGATACGCTTTGCACGGGCTTCGATAGGCGCATGGATAAAGAAATGGAAGCAGTTGTCATATTCGCGGAGGATATAATCCGCACATCTTCCGACGATAACGCAGGACTCCTTATCCGCAAGACTGCGTATCAGATTTGCCTGCGCCACATATGCCTCATCGTAAACATTTGGGATATAGGTGCCCATGTACAGGCTGTAAAGCAGGCTGGACGGCTTCTGATCCTCGATATCGTTGATAAAGGCTTCGGAAAGTCCTGTTTGCTTTGCGGTGAGTGTGATGAGCTCACGGTCATAAAAGGCGATGCCAAGCTCTTCGGCAAGCTTTTTGCCGATTATCCTTCCGCCCGAACCGTGTTCTCTGGCGATGGTCACTATGTATTTTTTCATATAAAACTCTCCCTTCCGAAGTAAGATAACTTCTAATTATCTTCATTATATCAGAACGGGAGGGCAAAGTCAATAGCTTTTTGTGATATTTTTAAATTATCACTTATTTATACGCTGAATATTTGTATAAAATCACAATAAACCAAATATTTCGTCGGGAGAGTCGATTATTGCCGACGCGCCGTGATCTTCAAGAAATTCTCTGCCCTTGAAGCCCCATGATACAGAGATGCAGGGCATGCCCGCATTGGCAGCAGTCATTATGTCCACCTCAGAATCTCCCACATACACAGCATTTTCCACATTTTCGCCAATTTCCGACAGCGCGGCGAAAACTGAATCGGGAGAGGGCTTTCTCGCCACTCCCTCACGCTCGCCGATAGCCGCCGAGACCAAGCCCTCGAAAAAATCCGCGGCAAGCTCCTTTACGGCAAAATCCGCCTTGTTTGACACTATCGCAGTTTTCAGCCCCATGGACTTCATTTTCTCCAGCATGGGCATTATCCCCTCATAGGGACAGGTCTTTACACGGCAATGCTTTGCGTAATGCTCCTTGAATGCGGTAAATGCCTCCTCCAGCTTTGGGTCGTTTTCTCCGCCGGGCACCGAGCGCATCATCAGCTTTCGTATGCCGTTGCCCACAAAGCCCCGCACCTCATCGACAGTCCGCGGCGGATATCCGCACGTTTCAAGCGCATAATTCACACTGTTTTTCAGGTCCTCCAGCGTATTCAGAAGAGTACCGTCAAGGTCAAATATCACTGCCCTGTATTTCATTGCTTTCAATCTCCAATCACAAAATCCCTGTCGGACTCCGACAGTTCAAGCTTTTTTATTTCCATGTTTGTTATGTGCACCTATCTTCCGCTGTCTAT
>JBJFHQ010000094.1:0-3635 GCA_051893755.1 Oscillospiraceae bacterium | reverse complement strand
ATGAAAACGAACGGTCTGCATATACAGTGATAACTACAGGAATAATAAGACCAATATCGTTCTTGGTCCTCTCATTGAATTCCTTAGTGAATGACATAATGTTTACGCCGTGCTGACCGAGTGCGGGGCCAACAGGGGGAGCAGGAGTAGCCTTTCCTGCTGCGATCTGAAGCTTGATTAAGCCAACTACTTTCTGTGCCATTACGCACACCTCCATTAATAAGAATGAATGACATCATCTGTCATATTCAAGTCTTTGATTTTATCCGATCAGAAATCGGACTTTACTACCTGCGTGATCTCAAGAGTTGCAAGAGTTTCTCTGCCGAACATTGAAACCTGAACATCAACAGTCAGGTCGTCGGTATTGATAGCCTGTACGGTACCCATGAAGCCTTCCATAGGGCCGCCTGAGATCTTCACGCTATCGCCGACTGCAAAGTTAACTTCAACGGTCCTGCCTCTTTCAACGCCCAGCTGCTCGACCTCTTTTTCAGTAAGAGGAACGGGCTTAGATCCGGGACCAACAAATCCCGTAACGCCTCTGGTGTTTCTGACAACGTACCATGAATCGTCGGTGAGAATCATTTTAACAAGAACATATCCGGGGAAAACCTTGTGTTCGACCTCATGGATTTTTCCGCTTTCAGTCTGTTCCATTGCAGTTTCCGTCGGAACGATAACCTCTGTGATAAGACCCTGAAGCTTTCGGTTTTCCACGACTTTAAGAATAGTCTGTGCCACCTTGTTCTCGTAGCCCGAGTAAGTGTGAACGACATACCATTTTGCTTCTTCTGACATCTTTATCTTCCTTTCTGACGGACAGTGCAGTAATTACGCTGCGACATTATCGATAAAGAGCTTCAGGAGAGCGGTAAATCCGGAATCTATCCCCCATACAACGAGAGCGGCAACGCATACAACTGCGAGCACAACGCCTGTGTTGTTGAGGACGGTCTTTCTCGAAGGCCAAACGACCTTTTTAAATTCGCTTCTCAGCTCCTTGAAGTATCTGACAACGCGGTTCTGCTTTTTCGCCTTGGACTTAGACTTGTCCTTGTCTTTTTCTTTTTCCTTCTGTGCTACGATTTGCTCTGCCTTGGCTTCAGCCTGTTTTAACAATGCGGATTTTGAGGAGTTCGAGGACTGAGTTTTTTTAGCCATGTCTTAAGCACCTCGCTTACTTCGTTTCTCTGTGAAGAGTCTTCTTCTTGCAGAACTTGCAGTACTTGTTCATTTCAAGTCTGTCGGGGTCATTCTTCTTGTTCTTCTTGGTGTTGTAATTGCGCTGCTTGCATTCTGTACAAGCCAATGTTACCTTTACTCTCATATCGGCACCTCCTGTTTTGCTTTATAAAAGCGTTTCGTATTTCGGACTGATATTCAGTCCACTGCCTCCCTCTGTGAATGTTTCCATTCGGAGGAATATCTGCGTTTTCCTGCACAGCACAAAATCCGTATACACCGTACAAAAGAGCGCAAAAAAATAAACCTCCATAAGAGGTAACTTAATTATATCACATAAAAAATCATTTGTCAATAGTTTTTTTGATTTTTTTCGAAATTTTTCCGAGCATTCAAAAAAGCGTCTGCATACGAAGAGAATCGTGCAAAAGCGAAGCGCACGCTTTTGCCGATCCTCTCATGCACTTAGATCAATCAACAAGATTGCTGTTATTTATAGCAGACATCAGAGCAGATACGGAAGCGTCGATGATATCCGTATGGATACCCGCACCCCAGAATACTCCCTTTTCGGTCTGAATGCCCACATAGCACATAGCCTTGGACTTGGAAGTCACCTCAAGAGCATGCTCCTTATAGGTGATGAGTGAATAATCAAAGCCGATAGCCTCCTTGACAGCATTGGAAACAGCGTCCAGACGGCCGTTGCCCTTACCCTCCTTGGTGAAGGTATCTCCCTTGTACTCAATGGTAACGTTCGCTGTGATGCCGTTGCCCTGAACAAAGTGAGCCTCCTTGACCTTTATCTTGTCCTCGCGGTTTACATATGTATTGTAGAATATTTCCTTGATCTCGTCGGGCATAAGCTCCTTGTGAGCATGGTCGGAAACGCCCTTGACAACATAACCGAAGCTCTCACGCATTTTAGGCGGCATGTCGATGCCGAAGCGGGTCTCCATGATGTAGCCGATGCCACCCTTGCCGGACTGGCTGTTTATGCGGATAACATCTCCCTCGTACTCTCTGCCCACGTCCTTGGGGTCGATAGGCAGATAAGGGCAGGTCCACTGAACGAGGTCCTTTTCCTTGCGCCAGTTCATGCCCTTTGCGATAGCGTCCTGATGCGAGCCGGAGAATGCTGCGAATACCAGTGCGCCCGAATAGGGAGTTCTCTCGTAGACCTTCATTCTCGTAACTCTCTCGTAGAGCTCCACCAGCGAAGGCAGGTCGGAGAAGTCCAGCTTGGGGTCAACGCCGTGAGTGTACATGTTCATGGCAATAGTTACGATGTCCGCATTGCCGGTTCTCTCGCCGTTTCCGAAGCAGGTGCCCTCGATACGGTCAGCGCCTGCCAGCAGACCCATTTCGCAGTCTGCGACAGCGCAGCCTCTGTCGTTGTGGGGATGCAGTGAGATGATGAGGTTTTCTCTGTTGTGGAGCACATCGCACATGTACTCCACCTGCTGAGCGTAAACATGAGGCATGGACATTTCCACGGTAACAGGCAGGTTAATGATGACCTTGTTATCGGGAGTGGGCTGCCATATGTCGATAACCGCATTGCAGATATCACGAGCAAACTCGGGCTCTGTGCCTGTAAAGCTCTCGGGAGAATACTCAAATACGATATTTCCTTTAGCATTCTTTTTGTACTCATTGCAGAGCTTAGCGCCTGTTACTGCGATGTCAATGATCTCCTCCTTGGACTTTTTGAATACCTGCTCTCTCTGAGCAACGGAGGTGGAGTTGTACAGATGAACGACAGCATTCTTTGCGCCGTCGATAGCCTCGAAGGTCTTTTTGATGATGTGCTCTCTGGACTGAGTAAGCACCTGAATTGTCACGTCATCGGGGATCATATTCTTTTCGATAAGAGTGCGGCAGAATTCGTACTCGGTCTCGGAAGCAGCGGGGAAACCGATCTCTATCTCTTTAAAGCCCACCTCGACCAGCTTTGTAAAGAATTCCAGCTTTTCATCGAGGCTCATAGGGATAATGAGTGCCTGATTTCCGTCGCGAAGATCAACAGAGCACCATGCGGGCGCATGATCGACATACTCCTTTTCAGCCCATTTCATACATTTTACGGGAGGCATGTAGTAGCCTCTCTGATACTTTTCTGTGTTTTTCATTGTCAGTTCCTCCATTCACTTTCATTGAAAAAATGTTACTCACTAACGGCTAAAAACAAAAAATCGCCCCTCCACCAAGGAGAGACGAGAATAACCCGTGATACCACTCTCATTCGTGCATAGTTCACACTACGCACCTCAGCCGCATCAATCAATGCGCTTCTCTGTAACGGGAGAACCCGTGGGCAGCTACTAAAATTTCACCGCACCGGCTCAAGGACGAGTTATCACCATAACGAAATATCGGCTCACATCGACCCCGACTTTCTGGAAGATCATTTATGGTCTTTTTTCCTGTCATAGCCTTTAAAACTATAA
>JBJFHQ010000093.1:0-3640 GCA_051893755.1 Oscillospiraceae bacterium | reverse complement strand
CGATTAGCTCCTGTCTCGATTATACGCACTACCACATAAGAAAGCACAATACCAAATCCGCTGCCAAGAATAAGTCCCATTAAGGTAAGAACGATATTATCCTTGTAAACATATGCTTTGGTTTCTTTTAATGTGTAACCGTTGATACGCATAACTGCGAGCTCTCTTGCCTTTCTGTTGATATGCATAGAGATCTGATTCAAAAGCACCAGCAAAGCCATGACAGCCGATAAAGCAAGGCATATCAGAATGACCAGATTGACGCTGTCCGCACTTCTTGCATACTCGCTGTTATCCTTCAGCGACAAATATCCATCCATGTCGCGAACTCTTTCGTACAGTCCGCCGATATCACCGCTGAGCAAAAAAACACACTCGTCCGTTTCCTCGCCCATGGCAGACTCATAATAGCTGTCGGTCGTGATAAACAGGTGATACGGCAGATAATGCTCGATAACTCCCACAACATTGAACTCTTTTAGATTTCCTTCCGAATCCATGAATTCCACCGTACTGCCCTCGGAGATATCATTGAGCTCTGCGCATTTGCGTGAAACGAGTACACCGTTCTCGGGAATGGCAGCATTGCTCTTTGTGTCAATATCCCAAACGACCATGAAATCCTTAAGCTTATCAAAATCCGAAGCTGCAACAATATGGGCATTTTCCCAGCTTCCGCCGTTCACTCTGAAATTTTTCAGCTTATCCTGAATTACCGTATAGCTGATATCTTCCTCCCGAAGCACATTTTCAAAATCCTCCTTTTCGCCCACACTGCTGTCTATGACCAATCGGTTATCATACAGAAAATATTTATCAAACTGCATCACCGAAGAATTTTCAATTGCAAGCTTCAAAGAAAAGCATATCACCAGAAGGGCAATGCAGCCCACAACACCCATGATAGTTGTCATCATGCGGCCTTTATCACTCAGCACATTTTTTATCATGGTGCGGGAATACAGGCTAAGCTTTTTATAGCTCTTCCATTTCTCAAAGAAAAATCCCTTTCCGCGCACGGGAACCTCGCCTCGCAGCAATTCTGTTGCAGGCATACGAACCAGCTTTGCGCAGGCTGCATAAGTGGAAATCATGAAAACGGCTAAGCAGATAACTGCTGTGATAATGGCTTCTTTTACTGCAAAGGTAAGCGAAATGCTTTGGAGCAGGAAGTTCGGCTTGAATATATGGAGTACCAGCAGCTCCACGATAACAACACTTGCAAGCCAGCCTATCAGAATACCGAGAACAGCACACAGCACATTGTAAAGCATATAGTGGTTCAGAATTTCTTTGGAACTGAATCCTAATGCCTTCTGTGCACCGATGAGCGTTCTCTGCTCGTCGATCATTCTGGAGATCGCCGCATGGCATACAACGACCGCCACCAGCAGGAAAATAATTGACATGGAATAGCTAAGACCGTAAATCCCGTCTACGATCGTTTTCACTCCTCGGATATCTCCCACATCATTTCTGACGGAGATTATCCAGTCCTTTAGCTGAATGTCAGCTGCCTTCTCCTCTGCATCGGCAAGCTCTGACTTTGCATTTTCAAGCTCCTTGCGGGAATCATCGACCTCAGCTTCGGCATTTTCAATCTGCGCAATACCATCCTTATAGTCAAGAATTGCAGTCTTTAAGGGAAGTGCCGCTTCGCCGAACATATCCAGCTGATCAAGTGCAGCGTCAAGATCGGTATCAAGCCCCATAAGTGTGAGATTTGCCTCGATCTCTTCAAGCGCATTATCCAACTTTTCCTTGTTTTCCTTGATGTCGCTCTCTGCATCGGACAGCTCCTTTTCGCTGTCGGATATTTTCAGCTTTGCGTCCTCTATTTCAGCTTCTGCGTCACCCGTGAGGGAATCGAAACGAAGCTGTGCACGTTCCTGTGCAAGCGTATCGATCTTATCCTTGAATGCTTCTTCCTGCTTTTTATATTCATCGGAAAAGTAATAATAGTTATCAAGTGCATTGTTTTTTACATAAGCAGTTGTATAGCAGTCACTGTAATAAGATGGATCAAATGCATCTGCGGTAAGCATTATGTAATAGGAAGCAGAACCCAGTCCCTGCGTGCTTTTTCCTCGTGCATCACGAACTGTAGCACAACAGAAAAATGGTTCATTGACGATAGCCGTTACGCTGAATGTATCCGAAACAAGCATACCGTCATGCTCCAACGTGATTTCGTCCCCGAGCTTAATTTCATGCTCATTGGCAAATTTCTCCTCAACGGCGGCTTCATTCGGAGCAGAGGGGAGAGTGCCCTCAATAATAACGGGATCGTTCATTTCACTGCACAGGGAACGTGCCTGTATCGTTATTTTTTCACGCTCACTGTTCATCAGTGCCATAGCAGAATAACCGCCCTCTGCGGCGTCTACTTCGTCCCGGCCTGCTATCGCCTCGATATCCTCCTTTGTGATGCCGTTTGCACAGGTTATCTCCAGAGATTCCAGACGATTTGTCACAAAATAACGGTCAGTTTCCTTAAGTATCGCAGCTGCAGAGGATTGCAGTCCCAGAAAAATAGCAATACTTGTTGCTGCGATAAATGCCACAGCAAAAAAAGGAACTCCGTTTTTCTTTATCGTTCTTAAAAGATGTTTCGTCCTTGCTTTCCTTTTTACCATACTAACTCCTTTGCACTTGCAGGATGTCTGTTTACGATGACCTCCGCAACAACTCCGCCCTTCATACGTATCACACGGTTTGCCATTTTTGCTATCTCTTCATTATGTGTGACCATCAAAAGAGTAGTACCCGATTTGATGACCTCTTCAAGAACAGTCAGTACCTCTATGCTTGTTTCATAGTCAAGTGCAGCAGTGGGTTCGTCGGCGAGAATTATCCTCGGCTTCTTCACAAGCGCTCTTGCTATGGATACACGCTGCTGCTGACCGCCTGACATCTGTGCGGGATAGTTATCCTTTCGCTGGGACAGACCTACCCGTTCCAGAGCCTCTGCCGCGTCCATGGAGTTGTCACATAATTCCCCGATAAAATCCAGATTTTCCTCTGCGGTCAGAGTAGGCATCAGATTGTAAGCCTGGAAAATAAATCCCACAGAATGTCTGCGGTACTCCGTCAATGTCTTTTCGTCTGCCTTGGAATAGTCCTTGCCGTCGAAAAGGAAGGTCCCTGTGGTAAGCTGATCCATACCGCCTATGATGTTGAGCATAGTGGATTTGCCGCAGCCCGATTCTCCCAGTATCACAAGGAACTCGCCCTCTCTGATATCAAGATTGACTCCCTTCAGCACCTGGAGCTGAGTTTCTCCCGTGCCAAAGGTCTTTGTTACATTTTTCAGGGATATTATCGACTTCTTGTCTTCCGAAAAGCCGAGATCCAAGCCTTTGCCGTCCACTGCAATAGCAGTCAGCATAGCAAGATTTTCGCAAAGGCTGATGTCGTCATCATTGTACAGAGAGCCGTCTTTTTTGTTGATGATCTGAATACAGCCGATCACCTCATATTTATTCACGAGAGGCACACAGATCATACTTTTTGTCACAAAGCCCGTGACCTCATCAAAACGGCCTGCCCACCGTTTATCCTTCTGACAATCCTTGACTACGGTGGACTTTCCCTCTTTAACGACCGTACCTGCAATTCCTTCTCCAAGCTCCAGGCTAAG
>JBJFHQ010000092.1:0-3642 GCA_051893755.1 Oscillospiraceae bacterium | reverse complement strand
TGTTCGTGCTGCCCAACAACAAGAACATCATCATGGCTGCGGAACAGGCAGTGAAGCTCTCCGAAAGGAAGATATGCGTTATCCCGTCCCGCACTATCCCGCAGGGAATGAGCGCTATGCTCAACTACGATGCAGACGGCGATTTCGATACCAACCGCCTTAACATGACCCGTGCCATGGAAAACGTTGCAACGGGACTGGTCACCTTCGCTGCAAGAGACAGCGAAATGGACGGTCACGCTATCAAAAAGGGCGAGATACTGGGTCTTGAAAACGGAAAGCTGGCTGTCATCGAAAAGAACGTCAATAAGGCTGCCTACAAGGTCACAAAGAAGCTGATGCACAGCGGAGCTTCATATGTTACCATAATCTACGGCGCGGACGTTGCCGAAAGCAGGGCAGACGAGCTGCGCGAATACATGGTCTCCAAGTTCGGAAGCTCCGTGGACGTCAACTTCATCAGCGGCGCTCAGCCTGTTTATTATTACATTATTTCTGTGGAATGATATAATAAAGCGGTTTCTTTAAGCCGCTTTATTTTTTTATTGACAAATGAACGGTAATATTATATAATAATGGTATAAAATACAAACGATATTCATATACATAATAAGTATACAATATAAACGGAGTGATCTTCTTGAACTATATTAAAACCGCAGACATCAACCGCGGTCTGGAGACCGACAAGGAAAAATTCATCGAACAGTCCGAAAAGAACTATTCCTCTCAGCTTGAACAGGCTGCCGAAAAAATATTTCTTGACAGAAAAACTCGTCCTATCGTGCTTATTTCCGGTCCGTCGGGCTCGGGAAAAACCACTTCTGCGCTGAAGATAGCCGAGCTGCTCAAAGCCCGCGGAGTCAATGTTCACACTGTCTCAATGGATAACTATTTTCTCCCCTCCGATATGGGAGAGCTTCCTCTGGACGAAAACGGAAACGTTGACCTTGAATCCCCTCAGAGACTGGATATCAAGCTTTTCTCCGAACATCTGGAAAAGATATTCATGGGTGAATCGGTGGACGTTCCTATCTTCGATTTTACCACGCAGCTCAGGACCGGCAGCGTTCCTCTGCGCAGAAAATCGGATGAGATAATCATAATTGAGGGCATACACGCCCTTAATCCCGAGGTCACGGGCGATACCGACAGCTTCACGAACTGCCTGTATATCAGCGTCAGAACAAGAATAGTTTCCTCCGACGGCGACGTTCTTCATCCGAGACTTATCCGTCTTATGAGAAGGCTCAGCCGCGACCGCCTTTTCCGCGGAAGAAGACTTCAGGACGTTTTTGAAATGTTCGGCAGCGTTTCCGCAGGCGAGGAGCTTTACATCATGCCCCACAAGCACAGGGCAGCCTTTGATATCGACACATTTATGCCCTTTGAAGCGGCGATCTATTCCGAGATCCTTCACAGCGAGCTGCTTGCTATCGAGGATGATATGGCGGATAATAAAAATTACCGTCAGATAGTAAAATTCCTCGGCGAGCTCCACCCTGTGAGCGCAGATGTCCTGCCCGAAGCTTCGCTTATCCGCGAGTTTGTCGGCGGCAGCAGCCTGCAGTACTGACGGAAAGGAAGGATCCAAAAATGCTCTCCGAATTAACGCTTATCATCACTGAAAACGAAAATGAGATCATACAGGTGAAATATGCGCTTGATTCGGTATGTCCTTATCACGGCATCACAAGGCTCGATATCGCAGAGCTGCTGTCGGGCTATGAGGACAACAAGAGCAATATGCAGTATCTGAGCTGCACCGCTGCTGTTTTTGAGATACTCTGCCGCGGAGGTAAGCTTCACTGCATATCCTCGGAAAACAGCGCTCTGCTGGAGAAAATATTCAAGCTGTACAGCGCCATTTCCTACGAAAATCAAAGACATGAAAAGCATATGCAGCTCCTCGAGGAGCAATGCACCGATATGCTCCGCGCCGCCGAAAGAATTGCGGGTATCATCCGTACTCACACCTTTGAAACGCTGACTGCAAGAGATCTCGATGCTATGAAAAGCTATCTGAAAAAGCATATCCCCGCAGTTTCCGAGCTTATGAGCTATCCTCCCGAGCTGATGAATGAGCTGCGCCCCGTTTTTGATCTGATGCGCCTTCTGGTGGACTTTTCCCCGACCGATACTGACAGGAAATACATCGACTATATTTTCAAAACCTTTTACAGTTAAAAACAACTCCGCCGAAAGCTTGTTTTCGGCGGAGTTTTTTATCCCGATACTGCCATTCCCCATGAAGTGCTGCCCTCATCGGTCACTGCCAGCCACACTGTATCGCTTATTTCTTCGGTCGGATAGCTATACACAGATACATTGGCGAATGCCTCAGCATCGTCTGATACTGTTACGGTCGTATTATCGTCAGCCGTATCATAATAAACGGTCAGCTCATACGCTGCGGAATCATATGGCGGCATTGTGACAACATTCACGCATGCAGCTGCCGCTATGGTCAGAGCTGCGGATATCACCGCCGATACAACGGAGTGCCTGCGTTTTTTCCTTGTCATTATCCCGACTATCCGCTCCTCAAGGCTGCCTCCCGCAAAGCCTGCGGCACAATATGAACAGCGGCGCTCTTCCATGCTTATCAGCGCCATTGCATATTCCTCGGGAGCAGCATTTCCGTATGCTATGGCTCTTTCGTCGCAGGCAAGCTCCGTATCCCTGTCGGACAATATCAGCATCACCCACACAAGCGGGTCAAACCAGTGCACCGAAACACAGCACAGCATCACAAGCTTATACAGCACGTCAAAGCTTTTTATATGCGAAAGCTCGTGGAAAAGAATGTTTTTCAGCTGCTTTTCGTCATTCTGATCCAGCGTTTTTGGCAGGATTATTTTCGGGAAAATTATTCCGTATGTAAAGGGCGTATCGGTCATGTCAGACACCATGAGAGCAACTCTCCGCTTTATTTTGCAGGACCTTTTCAGCGGTTCGATATCATATCCGCAGGGCAGCGCACAGGAAAATTTTCTCCTTGTCACTCCATGGCAGAATAGAAAATATGCTCCGATGAATACCGCTCCGAAAAGCCACAGATACCTTGCAAAGTCGGGAATATCCGCATTTATCACGATACCAAGCCTGTTATAGGGCATGGCGTCGCTGTCAAATACAGTTTTCGTAACGACCGTATCCCCCATATCATAGGTCACGCTTGTACTGACAGATAAAAGCCCATCAACAGGGACAAGCAGCCTCACCGCCGCCGCAAGCCACATCAGCTTTACAGCCCTTTTCGGCAGACTTTTCCGAAATATCCTGCGCAGCAATATGATAAGCAGTATCATTACCGCTCCCGATATGCTCATGCCGATAATATCCATAAAGCCCTCCTTCCCGTCATTTCAGGTCGTTTACCAGTTCCTTCAGTCGCCCTATCTCTTCCGCAGAAAGCCTGTCCGAGCTAAGCAGTGACGCCACCAGCTTATCAGCCGAGCCGTTGTACAGCTTGTCGATAAGCTCCTCGGTCTCATATTCGCGGGCGGCTTCCCTTGTGACCTCCGCATGACAGACGAAATTCGGGTCAGTCCGAGTGACTGCTCCCTTGTCGATACACTTTTTAATGACAGTATAAACCGTGGTCTTGCTCCAGCCCACGTCCTTTCCGAGTATAGCCGC
>JBJFHQ010000091.1:0-16821 GCA_051893755.1 Oscillospiraceae bacterium | reverse complement strand
TATGCAAGCTTTTGCTTGACTTCAAGTTCAATTTCTAATGTCGTTTACTATAATTAATATTTGATCACAGGAGCGACTTGTAAAGCTCGGTGATCTCTTCAACAGATGTGTCTCTGGGATTTCCGGGACGGCATGCGTCGTCATATGCGGACTGTGCTAAGAACGGGATATCCTCGGGCTTAACGATATCCTTAAGATCTGCAGGGATGCCTACGTCCTTTGAGAGCTGCTTAACTGCATCAATTGCTGCCTTTCTGTACTCGTCCTGTGACATATCGTCAACGCCCTTGACGCCCATAGCTCTTGCTATCTCACGATACTTCTCGCCTGTTGCAGGAGCATTGTACTCCATAACTGTGGGGAGAATGATAGCATTTGCAACGCCGTGAGGTGTATCATACAGTGCACCCAGAGGGTGAGCCATGGAGTGTACGATACCAAGTCCTACGTTTGAGAAGCCCATACCTGCAACATACTGACCGAGAGCCATATCGGTTCTGCCTTCGGGAGTGTTGTCAACAGCTCCGCGGAGGCTTCTGGAAATGATCTCGATAGCCTTTAAATGGAACATATCGGAAAGCTCCCATGCGCCCTTTGTGATGTAGCCTTCGATAGCATGTGTGAGCGCGTCCATACCTGTTGCGGCGGTAAGTCCCTTAGGCATGGTGGACATCATCTCGGGGTCAACAAAAGCAACAACGGGGATATCGTGGGGGTCTACGCATACCATTTTGCGGTTCTTCGCAGCATCTGTGATAACATAGTTGATAGTTACCTCTGCAGCTGTTCCTGCAGTTGTGGGAACTGCGAGGATAGGCACGCACTTGTTCTTTGTATCTGCAACACCCTCAAGGCTTACAACATTGCCGAACTCGGGGTTATTGATGATGATTCCGATAGCCTTTGCGGTGTCCATGGAAGAACCGCCGCCGATAGCGATTATGTAATCAGCACCCGAATTCTTGAATTCGATAACGCCGTGCTGAACGTTTTCAACTGTGGGGTTTGCTTTGATATCAGAATAAATGCTGTATTCCAGACCTGCGCCGTCAAGAACATCGGTAACCTTTTTAGTTACTCCGAATTTAATAAGGTCGGGGTCGGAGCATACAAAAGCCTTTTTGAAGCCTCTGCCCTTTGCCTCGGTTGCGATCTCCTTTATCGCTCCTGCTCCGTGATAGGATGTTTCATTGAGAATAAATCTGTTAGCCATTTTAATCTACTCCTTTTTACGACATGTAACGGTTTACAAATATACCTATATTCATATTATACAACTTTATTTCTCATTTGTCTACATTTTTTATTAATTTTCTCCTATAAAATTCAAAAATGCTTTTTGTGCATTTTCAACAAAAATAATATTTTCTGCAAAAAATGAAAAAAATCCCCATTCTGAATTGTTATATTATTAGAAAGAACAAAGCAGATGTTCAGAAAAACCAAACCACAAAGAAAGGACTTGATCATATGACTAAAAAGATATTATCAAAAATTGCAGCATTATCTGCGGCGGCTGCACTTGCTTCGGGTACTGCGGTGATTCCCTCCGCGGCAGACAACAGCTGTTCAATTGATATCAGCGATACCGATTATGTTTACTGTCCCGTATATCCGTCGGGAAATGTTGATGTGACGGCAGATAACAATATTATTGATCCCGACGAGGACGAGTATCTGGATTTTACTGTCTATAATAATTCAAGCGAAAATGTTCGCATATCCTCCCCTGTTTCGGAAAACTGCTTCATTCAGAAGCTTACCTCCGAAGGCTGGGTCACGGTTTACGGCAGCGATTTTGAACCAATGCCTGTTCTATATGACTATGACAACATTTACGACTATGACGACGGCACTATCTATTATTACGAGGACGATGAATTTCTCCCGCCCTATTTCTCCTACTCCGACTCTCTGAACGTTTCGGAGCTTGAAGACGGCGATTACCGCATGGGCTTCTACACCAATTATTACAATCTGAATTATCTGTACTTCACAGTGCGGCGCAGCGTTTCGGCTGTGCTGTCCGGGAGCAAGGTATATGCCGGCGATACCTCGCTGAAGCTCGATGTGACAAATAATCTTGCTTATGATATCGCAGTCAATCTGGACCCCGAGCTGTGCGTTATCGAAAAATACTCCGGCGGAAAATGGACCATTCTTCAGCCGAAAAAAAGCAGCGGCATTTATGAGGTCGACACGGTGATCTCACCCTACGATACAGATACATTCACCGTAGACCTCAGCTGTTACGGAGATCTGTCTAAGGGAGAATATCGCCTGTCCTTTGACTGGAACGACGACGAAACCTCATCCTATATCAACGAATACGGCACATGTACAGTCAATTTCAGCGTTATTGAACCGATGACTATATCGGTTATCCCCACCTCTGTCGATAAGCAGTCCGATATGACCGTAAGAGTAAAGATAACCAACAATTCCGACAGCAAGCTGCGCATCTACGATTACGGCAAGCTCCAGAAGAAGCTGGGCAATAAGTGGTATGACGTGAAATTCAAATCAAACGCTAAAGAGCTTTCGGGCTATAGGTCCATTGCTCCCGGCAAGACCTCGGTGATCGAAATAAAGCTCAGCGACTATTACAATGTCAAGTCCCTCGGCACAAAGCAGTACCGCATAGAAATTCCCGTAAACGGAAGATCCTACTACTGCACATTTACCATATCACATGGCAATTACTATACCATAAAATAACTCTTCTCCAACAATATAAGGCAGGAGCATTTCGGTCATTGAAATGCTCCTGCCTTTATTTTATCTGCTTAAGTTTGCCGCCGCTCTTACGAGATACTCGAATTCTGTTTTGTATTCATCGTCAGAATAATCGTAATTGTCCAGCATATCGGTAAGGCTGCTCCATGTTGTGGTCCCCTTATTTTCACTGTTTATCAGCATCATTCCAAATTCTGCACAGCACGCCGCGAAATTGAGGTTCTTCGGCATTCTCTCCGTAAACAGGCTGACCTTAACGGGATAGGAATAGAGATCGCTTTCCTCCGAATCGAGAGCCTTGCAGCGGATATTGACCGTAAGCAGCTCGTCGGAATACTCACCGCTCGGTGCAGCTGTTTCCACAGGCTTTTCATTTGCCGAATACTTGTACTCGGGAGTATATGTACTTGCCGAATTTGCGGGGATAAGCTCATAAAGCACGGTAACTGTGCTTCCTGCGCCTACTTCGCCTGCGTCCTTGGTGTCATCGTTAAAGTCCCTGTCTGCAAGAGCTCTGTTCTCATAGCCGATAAGACGATAGCCTGCCACGTTCTCGGGATTAAATTCCACCTGGAATTTCACGTCCTTTGCAACTGTTACAAGTGTAGCGTCCATTTCGTCGATAAGCACCTTCTTCGCCTCGGAAACAGAGTCGATATAGGAATAATTTCCGTTTCCGTTGTCTGCCAGCGCTTCAAGGCGATCGTCCTTCAAGTTACCTTCACCGAAGCCCAGAACGGACAGATATACGCCGCTCTCACGCTCTTGTTCGATAAGCTCCACAAGTCCGTCCTTATTTGATACGCCAACATTCAGGTCGCCGTCTGTTGCGAGGATAACACGGTTGTTGCCGCCCTCGATGAAGTATTCCTCGGCTATCTCATAAGCTGTGGCGATACCTGCCGCGCCTGCGGTGGCACCTCCTGCGGTGAGCTCATTTATGGCATTGTTGATGACCTTCTTATTCTCGCCGCTTTCTCCGCGGAGGACTACCCTGTCCTCACCGGCATAGGTCACTATTGATATCCTGTCCTCGCTGTCCAGCTTGTCGGTGAGCATGGTGAACGCCTGCTGCACCAGCGGGAGCTTATCGCTGTCGTACATGGAACCGCTGACATCAATGAGGAATACCAGATTCATGGGCAGATCGGTCTGCACCTTTGATTCGTCCGCCTTGATGCCCACCAGCAGCAGCTGATTATCCTCGTTCCAAGGACAGGCCGAAAGCTCTGTAGTCACGGAGAAGGGCTCGCCGTCCTTTGCATTGGGATAATCATAATCAAAGTAGTTCATTATCTCCTCAATGCGGACTGCTTCGTAATTGGGGTAATATCCGTTATTTATCATTCTGCGGATATTGGTATAGGAAGCGGTGTCAACGTCTGCGGAGAATGTAGACAGCGGATTTTCAGAGGTGAGCTTGAAGCCCGATTCCACGATTGCTTCATATTCTTCGGAACTCGGAAAATACTGAGAGCCTGTACCGGCAGCATACGTATCGTCAACTGTGCCCACAGTTTGCATTAATGAATTATCCAAATAATATCCTTCTTCTTCGGCGATCTCTTCGGCGATTTCTTCGGCTGCCGCTTCTGTCGCATATTTGACATCGTTTGCCGCTGCCGTTTCCTGATAGGTCACGACGCCGTCGTTTACGTTCATTTCATTGTCTGCACTGTCGGAATAGGACATGTCGCCGCCGCAGCCTGCCAGAGATACTGCACATACAGCTGCCGTTAAGAGTGCTGTTCTTCTGAATTTCTTTTTCATATTATTACCTCCATGTCGTCTATTTTTCAAGGAATTTGTCAAAAAGGTTCTGAAGCTTGCTTTCGGAGGTGATGTTCATTCTGTCGTAGAAGAAATCGTCGGGGGAAGACGAGTTCTTCCAAAGATATTGTTCATCACCGTCCATAAGGCTCTTCCAGCCGTTCTGGAAGAGAACGTACCCATCGCCTGTCAGCTCTATCTGCGGAGCACAGCTGTCTGCGATATGATATCCTCCGTCATCGGAAACGGATATCGGCAGAAGATATTCATTGCCCTCGCTGAGTACATACGCCCTGCCCGAAACTATCTCAAGCTCATAGGGAAGAGTCATGCTTTTGGGACATATCACATGTATGGGGGAAACTGTGTAGGTCACTGTCCCGGAAGTGGGGTCGTACTCCGCCGAATCGACTGTACAGTCAAGGAAAAAGTCGGTATTTTCCAGAACCTCTCCCTCGACAAAGAAGTCGTCGCTTGAATTATCCTCGTAGTACGGAGCAGTCGTGTCCGAAAAATCATAGTAGGAATAGCTCTCTGCACCCGATACGGAAACAGAAGCGTACTGCCAGCCGCTTTCTGCGGGGAAGAATAATTCATCGGCTTCGGCGGTGTCCTCAGCCGCTTCCTCTGCAGCTGCGGGCTCTTCAGCCTCATCATTGACAGCTTCATCATACATCGGCTGTGCCATCTCGGTCTCATTTTTCACGGAAGGGGGGGGCAGTGAAACAATGATAAGAATAACAGCAGCCGCTGCGGAAAGCATGGGAACATATTTTATAAAATGCTTTTTCTCACGGGGGGAAGTCTCTTCAAAGATGTCGGTCTCAGGCTCGGCGGCGTCCTCTGAATCAATTCTTGCCATGATGTCGTTCCATATTTTCTTTTCGTCTGCTTCCGAATAGAATTTGTTAAGCTTTGGATCCATACTAACGCACCTCCCCGATATATTTTCTCAGCTTATTTTCGGCATTTCGGCATCTCCATGCGGCAGTGCCCATCGGGATACCGAGGACCTCGGATATCTCCCTAAGCGTATAGCCGCAGTAATGCTTCAAATGGATAATTTCCCTTTCGGACTCGTTCAGCTCTTCGAGAGCGGCCGAAACGTCGGACCTTGCGGTTATCTCGTCCTCGGGACTTTTTTCGGAATATTTTATATTATCCGAAATACCGTCGTCCTCGCCGCCGTCGGAGGGAACAAGCTCCTCACGGCTGTATTTTTTTATGTAGTCCACGGCAAGATTTTTCGCACAGACGGCAAGAAATCGCTTATGTCCGCCCCTTTCTGCGGAAAATGTACCGTTTCCCTTGGAGAATTTCGACCACAGCCGCACGAAAAACTCCGATGTGACGTCCTCTGCCGCAGCCGTATTATTAGTCACGGACAGCGCCGTCGAGTAGATCAGCCGAAAATATTCAGAGTAAATATCGGCAAGCGCCTGCCTGCTGCCGCTTTTCATTTCAAGCAGACAGTCGGCGAATTGCTTATCTGTCATTTTTTATTTTCCTTTCTGACTTATGCGGTCATTGGGAAAAAGAAAGCTGTTCCCGAAAAAATCGGAAAAAGTAAACTTCAAAATCTCCCCCATGATTTCCGCTTTCATTAATATAAACGATCCTACTGCGAGAATTTATGGAACAATTTTATGAATATTATGTATTTTATATAATAATTATTTGTAAACGTATAGGAACTATCGTTATATCATGTCAAATACAATGATACCACGATAAATTATAAATTGTCAATATATTGAATAAAAAAAACTGTTGAAAAATTCATGCAAAGCAGGTATAATTAAATTAATAATATGCTCAGGAAGGACTATTATGGCAGAGACAAAAACAAATGCAATGCGTATCCTCGACCGCATGAAGATAAAGTACGATGTGCACGAATATCCTCACGGCGACGGCGCTGTTGACGCTCTCACAGTTGCACAGCTTACGGGACAGGACCCTGCAAGGGTTTTCAAAACTCTTGTAACAAAAGGACACTCCAATAATTATTTCGTGTTCGTACTTCCCGCAGACGCGGAGCTTGACCTGAAAAAGGCAGCTAAATCTGTGGGAGAAAAATCCGTGGAAATGATACACGTCAGTGAGATAAATAAGATAACAGGCTATATCCGCGGAGGCTGCTCCCCTGTTGGCATGAAAAAGCAGTTCGTCACCGTCTTTGCGGAGGAGGCGCTGGTTCAGGATACTATATATGTCAGCGGCGGAAGGATAGGCTGTCAGATAGAGGCTGCCCCGAAGGACCTGATCTCCGTTGTCAGAGGAAGTACCGCAGATATCATCAGAAAATAACAAAGGAGTGAATGCTATGAAAAAAGGATTTACTTACGGCTGGGACGGCCACAGAGGAATGTACAAGACCGACGAATCATACGAATCTATGAAGAGACTTGCTGCTATGGGCGGAGACTGGGCTGCACTTGCCTTTGCAGTTACGCAGGAGAGCTTTTCCTCATCAAGATTCGGCTTTGACTATCGCTTCACCGTTACCGACTCCGAGATAATTTTAGCGATCAAACGCCTTAAATCACTGGGACTTAAGGTATGCCTCAAGCCTATCATCAACTGCGAGGACGGCGTCTGGAGAGCTCACATCTCCTTTCCCGACATTGAGTTCCCCGTCACAAAAAAGCCTACACGTCCCTATCACAACACCTACTGGGACGAATGGTTCTCCTGTTATACGGCGTTCATGTGCCATTATGCGGAGATCGCCGAGGACACCGGCGTGGAGATGCTCTGCATAGGCTGTGAGATGCTCGGCACCGAGCACAAGGAGGACTATTGGCGCAGACTAATCGAAGAGGTCAGAAAAGTCTACAGCGGCGAGCTTATCTACAACACAAACCACGGCAGCGAGGAAAATGTGGCATGGTTTGACGCCGTGGACTATATCGGCACCTCGGCATACTATACCGTCGGAAAGAACGGCGATTCCGAAGAGGATATGCTAAAGGGCTGGGAAAAGGTCAAGCCCAGACTTAAGGCTGTCTCGGAGAAGTTCGGCAAAAAGATCATCTTCATGGAGATAGGCTGCCGAAGCGCAAAGGGCTGCTCTGCGATGCCTTGGGATTTCCAGCACAAGGACCTCCCCTTCGACGAGGACGAGCAGGACAGATTCTATAGCTCCGCTCTGAAAGCTTTTTCCGACGAACCATGGTTTGACGGCTTTTTCTGGTGGGACTGGCAGACAAAGCTTGACCCCAATGTACAGTACGGAACAGATACAGGCTTTTCAATAATCGGAAAGAAAGCGGAAAAGACTCTTACCGAGTGGTATCACAAATAATATGATATAAAATTTGCCTCCATAACGCATGCTATGGAGGCATTTTTCATTGGTTTCTTTTAAGTTTGATTATTATAGCGGCAATAAGAAGAAGCAGAAGCAGACACAGCCCGCTGAGAACTATTATCTGATTTTGATTGAGAGTTTCCTTTTCATTTATTGTTATAACCTCTGCTGTGTATATCGAATTCTGAATGGCGATCTTTTCGCTGTCGGTAAAGCTGTCGCCGTTTGTCCTTCGGAAATCCACGCTGATATAATCTCCGTTGACAACGGTGGAATAGCATATCCCGCAGCCCTTCAGAGTAGTATACTCAACCGCATTGAAGGTGCAGCTGTCCAGGAATATCCTGTCTGAGGTACGGTTTATCGAGAGGCCTTCTGCCATGCGCATATAGCTGTGCTCGCCGGGAGTATTCAGATAATCGGAGATGAGCTGATAATTTCCTGTCTGAGAGTTACAAATTTTTGCCGAAACGCTGTCGCTTGTCCGTGACACGAAGACCTCAAGCGTACGGTTTGAATTGGTACCGTACAGATATCCGCCGTGTTCTTCAAATTCAGATCTTACCGTTGACGCGGATTTTCCGACAACATTGAGATCGCTTTCGGACATATTCCCGGCATAAACCGTGCTCCAGCCGTCCGGCGGCGTAAATTTCAGATTGGCGTCGTAAAGAACTATCTCCTGCGCCGCAGCAGTCACTGTTCCCATCACAAGAGCCGCGATCACCGCAAAAACAACAGCAGCTGATCTTAATACTTTCCTCATACTTTATCCTCTCAAAAAATAAAGGCATATGTACAGTAAAAACAAATACATATACCCTAATGCCATTCAATTGAATGCATTTCTCAGCTGTCCTGCAGTCATATCATCTCATTGGAAAGCTCATCCGTTTCATCTTCAGCGGACTGTTCTTCCTCCGACTTAGCATCAGGATCCTCAAATAATCCGAATCCGTATACGGTATTATGAAGCTCCTCAAGCATATTGCGGCTTGTTTCGGGAAGCTTTTCCCATACTGATTTGGCGTCCGAAAAATATGCGCTGACCTCGGGATTTATCGTCTGTGAGCTGCTGTCATATCTTATATACTTCCAGCTTCTGTTTAATATCTGACTAATGTAATTATCCTCATTTTCTTCAAGCTGACGTTTATACTCGCTGGGTCCTGGGTATTTGAATATGTAGTACGGCTCAATAGCGATCAGCTCGTCAAGCAGCCTGTTCACATATGCTATCTTTTTAAAATACACAGAAACACGGCAAAGCTGTTCAAATCCGCTGATAGTATCATTTATCAGCTTCATTCTTTTGCTGACATACACCTTGGTCATGTTCTGGAGAAATTCCTCCGAGACCTCAAGCTTTTTCTCATTAATACCGAGAACGATATTCTGAAGCTGTATCTTGTCAGCGTTTCCTTTTCTATTGAATAATCCCATAATAATTATATCTCCCAATAAAGGCATTGCCGCCGAAAAGTCAGCTTTCCGGCGGTTTTGTCATAATGGACAACACGCCGCAGCAGCATTATCCACAATAATTCACATCAGTAAAGGGTGGAAAGGAGCTTTTTCTTTTCCGCCATAAATTCTTCTTTTGTTATCAGGTCGCTGTCCAGCATTGCCTTAAGCTTCTTGACCGATTCCTGGAAATCATCGAGAGAGGTATCATGAGTCACCTCGGTGGAGAAATCAATGTGAACATTCTTGACCTCGGGAACCTCTGCATCGTCGGTATTTTCGGCAGCGATGGTCTCGGTATCAGCTGTGGTAGCGTCCTCGATATATGCGTCCTCCGCAGCAACGGGAGCTGCGATATCCTCCAGCACCACCTCGGGCAGCTTCTTAAGAACAGGCACCTCGTCAGCCTTTACAGACTCAGGCTCAGCAGCGGGAGTCTCCGCAGGCTTTTCGTCAACGGGCTTTTCATCAATAACGACCTTGATATTTTCAATTGAGCCCTGTATCTTGCTATCATGCCTGTCATGATTCTTGCGGACATAATCCATGCGCTCGACGGGAGTAGTTTCCCCTTCAAGATCGAACTTTGCGCCTGTCATATCGGAAATGAGATCGCTCTTGTTTACGCCCTCAAGATCGGAGAAATCAAGCTCGTCGGTCCTTCCGGGGGTATACTCGTTCATATCCTCAAGCTTGACCTCGCCCAGCTCCTCGGAAAGGAGAGCGTCCCTCTCGGGAGCCTTATGAGCAGGCTTATATTTATAATCGCCGCCGATATCGTCAAGATACTTTTCGGCATTCTTTTTGCCGCCTGTTATCGGAGGTTCGGTATTTCTGAGGAAATCCTCGTCGATAGAGTCGTTGAGCTGCAGAAGATCGTCGATAGTCACCTTGATATCCGGCTTCTTCTTTACAGTCTCCTTAACGGGAGCTGCCTGAACTTCGGGAGCGGGAGCCTCTGCCGGAGCTTCCTCCGCGGGAGCCTTTGCCTCCGGAACAGCTGCAGTCTCGGCAGGCTTCTGAGCTTCGGGCAGTTCCTCCGCAGCTTCAGCCTTTGAAGCATGATGTCTTCCCGGAATGGGGATATTATCAAAGAAGCTGTCGGAGAGCTTTTTCATGCGCTCAAAATCCTTAAGCTTGTCATCGAAGGATTTTTTCTGAACTGCTGTTTCTTCGGGCTGTTCGGCAGCCACAGGCTGAGCCTGCTCTTCCTGCGCAGTCTCCTCCGCAGTTCTTCTGCTGAGAGCCTTTGCTCTTTCCTTGGACTTTTCCATTTTCTCATCATACTGCTTCTTCACGGACAGTATCTCATCGACCACAGCAGAAGCGTTTTTCAGACAGGGAATGATGATCCTTTTGCGGAAAAGCACGCCTTTATTCATAGTATCGCACTGTATATACAACGGGCTCTGCCTTGAGTTCTCGTTGATATACACCTTGGTTATCTCGTCAAGGCCGCAGGAAAATCTCGTATAAACGGGATCCCCCTCCTTAGTACCATTCTGTTCCATTATATAGCCCAGCCCGTAAATATGAGCGGCAGTAAGCGTAAGATTGACATCCTGAGGCTTAGCAAGAACACTCAGCTTATAGGTTGCTTCATAATAGGCGAGTTTCTTTTCATTGTAAATACTTGTTTGATTACTCATGAATTCAGCTCCGTTTCGGAATAAATTAAGAGGTCACCGCTCATAGGAAATAATCCCTCACGCGGCAGTTCCTTACATATTTATACAAAATAATTAACAGATAATACATCTTGCCGTTAATAATTATACCATATCTTTAATATTAAGTCAAATGTTTTGTAATACAATTATTGCAATACTTTTTTGTACAAATGTAACTAAATAATAAAATTTTTGCAATAATTATAGGAGGTTTTTGTCGAAATACATAAAATGCTTTGAGAAAGATTCCTATTCTCAAAGCATTTTAACCAAATTACATATCAGCTCACTTTTCGGAAGCAGGTATCTGTTCGATAGCAGAAACAGCATCGTCTATCCAGCTGCCCTTTACCGATTCGATATCTCCGCGGTCGCATGCCATAGACAGCTCGGGATTTATCGGGATACGTCCCAGAAGCTTTATGCCGTTGTCCTCGCAGACTGCCTCAATATGGCTCTCGCCGTAAAGGTAGATAGGCTTGTTACAATGAGGACATTCAACATAGCTCATATTTTCAACAACGCCCACAATTGGAATATTCATCATATTGGCCATATTCACAGCCTTGGAAACGATCATCGCCACCAGATCCTGCGGAGAAGCAACGATAATTACGCCGTCCAGCGGGATAGACTGGAACACGGTCAGAGGAACATCGCCTGTTCCGGGAGGCATGTCAACGAACATATAATCAACGTCATCCCAGATAACATCGGTCCAGAACTGCTTTACTACTCCTGCGATAACGGGGCCTCTCCAGATAACCGGGTCAGTGGGATTTTCAAGCATAAGATTTATTGACATGATATCAATGCCTGTCCTTGTTCTGGAGGGAATGATGCCCTGAGGAATAGACATTGCACGCTCGTTCACTCCGAACATACGAGGGATAGTCGGTCCTGTTATATCAGCGTCCAGAATAGCAGCATGCTTTCCCTTTGCTGCAAAGGAAGTCGCCAGAAGACCTGTCACGAGAGATTTTCCCACGCCGCCCTTTCCGCTGACGATACCTATTACCTTTTTGACCTTGCTGCTTTCGTTGAGCTTTTCGATAAAGCTCTTGGGCGACGCCTTTTCTCTGCTTGAGCAGTCTGCGCCGCAGCTTGAGCAGTCGTGTGTACATTCTTCACTCATTATAGTAATTCCTGCCTTTCAATGGTACTGAATATATTATACCATACTAATATATTTTTGTCAATATGCTATAAAATTTATCAATTAATTTCCTTTTTTGATGTGTAATGTATATATAAAAGGTAGGAATTACATAGAGGCGGTATTTGTAACCGTATTTTAATAATTGCAGCGGCATATTTCATTGACAAAAGATAAATTATGTGGTAGAATATATTATGTATATTTATGACAGTACACACATTATTGTGCTTCTTCGGAAGACTGATAATACGGAGGATATAATGGGCTATAAAACAGATAATAAAACACAGTATACCGACGATTATACTCCCGACAGAGATATGTCGAGAATGATATCCTCGGCTATCGCTCAGAAGAAAAAGGGGCAGAAAACCAAGAAAAGAAATAAAAATATCGCTATCGGCTGCACAATCGGCGGAGGAGTTATCCTTATCGGCGCGATAATCTACTTCGGCGGCTGGATAACCTCTGTGGGAAAATTCCTTCCCAATACGTACATAGACGGCGTTGACGTAAGCAAGATGACTCTTAAGGAAGCCACTGCCGCTGTGACAAAGGGACCCGCTGCGGATTATCTCTCCATTACCAAAAAGGACGGCTCCGCAGAACGTATTCCTCTGGATTATTTCGACTACAGCTACGATATCTCCCCCGAGATAAAGGGATTCTACGATGATATCAGCTACGCAGGCTGGCTGGGCTCCTACTTCAAGACCACCGAGTACGAGACCGTCGGAGAAGCTCAGTATGACAGTGAAAAGCTGGAATATATCCTGAGAAACACCGTCTGGGGCACCTCCGAGACCGCCGATGCAAGGCTGGACTACAAGGACGGCGAGTATTACATAAAATCCGAGGTCTACGGCGATATCCCCGATATCAACATTCTCGTTGATTATGTTCTCGGCGAGGTCGAAAAGGGAGACCTGAGCCTGAACCTTTCCGAAAGCGGCTGCTTTACCGAGCCTACTGTTTTCTCACAGGACCTTGAAGCTCTCAAGGCGGAGATGAACGAAAAATTCAACTTCGTCATCACCTACGATTTTGACTACACCACCGAAACTCTGTCGGGCGCGGACATTTACGACTGGATAACCGTTTCCTCAGACGGCAGCTATACTGTAAACCGTTCCAAGGCTGAAAATTACATAGCAGGTCTTGCCGAAAAATATGACACGTTCATGACCACAAGACAGTTCCAGACCACAGAACGCGGAGTTATCACCATGAGTCAGGGCAGATACTCAACAGGACAGTACGGCTGGTGGATAGATCAGGAAAAATCCGTGGACAAGCTGCTCCAGTATATCGAGAATGGACAGTCCGTCACAGTTGAGCCAATGTACGTTACTCTGGACACGGGCTACTGCTATGAGGGCTTCCCCTCCGGCAGAAGCGCTGAGGGAGATATCGGAAACACCTACATCGAGGTTGATCTTTCCGCACAGCACCTCTGGTACTACAAGGACGGCGAGCTTGCCTTTGAGACTGATCAGATCGTATCGGGCAAGGCTACCGACCCCGCAAGAAAAACTCCCGAGGGCGTATACAGCGTATATACAAAGTCCACCAACTACACCATGAAGGCGGCGGACGGCTCCTACTCCACAAAGTGCAGCTACTTCATGCGCATCAGCTTTGAGGGCATAGGCTTCCATGACCTTAGCCGCGGCAGCTACGGCGGAAATACATACATCAACAACGGCTCTCACGGCTGCATCAACATGAGATACTCCGAAGTACAGAAGCTCTACGATATGGTCGAAAGAGGCACACCCGTTATCCTTTACTATTAATAACTATTAACAGCAAAACCGTCGGAACGCTTTAAACGTCCCGACGGTTTTTTATGCGGATAAGCTGTCAGTTCATGACCTCATGGCTTGCCATAAAATCGTTTACTTCATCAAGTGTGGGCATTGCGGGTATGGCTCCCATTTTTGTGGAGGTCACCGCTCCACAGGCATTGGCAAAGCATGCCATTTCACGGAGCTCCTCGGAGGTAAGCTCGGTGATGTCCTTGGACTTTTCCAGAAGCTTGACAAGGAATGCTCCGAAGAAGCTGTCCCCCGAGCCTAAGGTATCGACGGTCTCCACCTTGTATGAGGGATAAAGCTCCACCGATGATTTTGTTGCAATAATGCAGCCCTTTGCTCCCTGTGTGACGCAGACTATCTTCACGCCCTCATTTAAAAGCTTTGCGATGCCGGGCAGCAGATTGCCGCAGTCGGTGATTATCTGCAGCTCGGACTCCGATACCTTTACGATATCTGCGTACTGCAGAGCATTCTGCATGGACTGAACGGCAGCTTCCCTCGACGACCATAGATATGGCCTCCAGTTGGGGATATACGATATCAGCTTTCCCTTTGCCTTTGCGTATTCAACTGCATTTATAGTGGTGGTTTTCGACGGTTCACCTGTGAGAGTGAGCGCTCCGAAGTGGAATATCTTGCAGCTGTCTATGAGCTTTAAATTTATCTCGTTGAATTTCAGATTAAGGTCAGCGGTATTCTTTCGGTAGAATATGTAGTCCCGATTACCGTCGGCGTCCTTACCTACAAAAGCAAGCGATGTGGAGAAATTCGGGTCCAGTATAAGTCCCGACGTATCCACACTTTTTTCTTTCAGAACACTCTGAAGATATTTTCCGAACATATCGTTTCCAAGCTTTGCGATAATTCCCGACGAAGCCCCCAGCCGCGCTGCCATGCAGGCAATATTTGCAGGCGAACCTCCTGCATTTTTCTTGTAGTAGACTTCTCCGTCCTCTCCCTTTAATTCTGTAAAATCGATCAGAATTTCACCTATTGATAAAATATCAGGCATCTTTCTCATTTCTCCCCTTTTTATATTTTCAAAAATATTATAGCATATCAATATCTTATTTTTCAATGAAAATTGTAATTTTAAGGTAAATATTTAATTAACTTTTCATGAATGCAAACAGATATTCGGCGCCGATATACAAACGCCGAATATCCAATATCAGATATACTATATGAGCGTTTTTCGGATAATATTATCCTTACGCATTATTTTTCCTTTGATTTGAAGATAAGCGCCGTTAATAACCCAAAAACGATAGCCGTCGTTATTCCCGCCGAGGCTGCGGCGATGCCTCCTGTGAAAATGCCTGTGAAGCCGTGAAGGTCTATGGCTTCACGTACTCCGTCAGCAAGCACGTTTCCAAAGCCTGTCAGCGGAACAGTAGCTCCTGCACCCGCAAATTCAACCAGCGGATCATACCAGCCCAGCGCTCCGAGAATCACTCCCGCAACAACATAAGCAACGAGTATCCGCGCAGGAGTGAGCTTGGTATAGTCGATAAGCACCTCGCCCACTGCACAGAATAATCCGCCTATAATAAATGCCCATAAATAATCCATAATAGTCACCTCTTGATCTTAAGCGCTTTCCCGTCGTGAGAAATATGCACGGCGTGAGATATCGAGGGTATGCTTTCACCCTGCTGAGAAGCTGTGGTAGACATCAGCGCTCCCGTTGCGCAGAATAAAATATTTTCAAGCTCCCCCGACTTTATCTTGTCCAGAAAATATCCGCAGAGTATCGAAGCGCTGCAGCCGCAGCCCGAGCCTCCCGCATGAACGTCCTGCTTGCTGAAATCGAACATCATCGTGCCGCAGTCCTTGTACTGCTTGGAGATATTTATCCCGTCCTTGGCAAGAAGCTCGATAAGAAGAGTTCCTCCCACACGTCCTAAGTCGCCTGTAATGATAACATCGAAATCCTCGGGAGTAAGCCCCGTATCTGTCAGATAATTCCTGATGATATACGCCGCCGCAGGTGCCATTGCCGCACCCATATTATTGGCATCGGTCACTCCCAGATCGACTATCTTGCCTATCGAAACACCCTTGATATAGGGAGGCCGCTCATTTGCGGAAATGACTGCAGCGCCCGAAGCTGTGCAGGTCCACTGTGCAGTGGGAGTGCGCACTCCGCCGTAGGAAAGCGGGAATCTGAACTGGCGCTCCGCTGCGCAGAAGTGGGATGAGGTCACCGCAAGGACCTTGCCCCCTGCGCCGCAGTCCGTCAGCAGCGAGGACAGCACAAGTCCCTCCGACATAGTGGAGCATGCTCCGTAAATGCAGAACAGCGGGATATTCAGGTCTCTGAGTCCGTAGGTAGTGGAGCAGCACTGATTCTGCAGATCTCCCGCAAACATATAGTCGATATCCTCGGGCTTAAGAGAGCTCTTTTTCAGAGCATGAGATACCGCTCTTTTGAGAAGCTCGCTTTCCGCCTTTTCCCATGTTTTCTGTCCGAAATATCCGTCATTGCTCACCTCGTCGAAATATTTTGCCATAGGACCCTGTCCCTCTTTATCTCCGACCACAGAGCCGTAGCCGTAGATCGTGGGGGGCTTTTCCATAATAAAAGAATTTCGCGATATTTTTACTGCCATATCAATTCGTCCTTTCGGAAAAATGTACGGTAATATTATTATCGCGAAATTCGTAAATATTCTTATTTTTTAATTATTGTTTCGATATGAGTTCTTCAAAGCTTTCCCGTTCCATGGGCTTGTAGAAGAAAAATCCCTGTACCACGTCGCAGCCCGATTCGTTGAGGAAATCGACCTGTATCTTGTTTTCGATGCCCTCCGAGACCACATACAGATTCAGACTGTGCGCCAGCGATATTATCGTTGAAATAACAGCCTTGTCCTTTTGGCTAAGCTCGTG
>JBJFHQ010000090.1:0-3680 GCA_051893755.1 Oscillospiraceae bacterium | reverse complement strand
GGGGAGAAACCGTAAAGGGGAAGAAAAGCGGCGCACCACTAAAACTAAATCTTTCTGACAAACGAACAATAGCGCCGCTTGTCTTCCCCTGGAGGTGTCTCCCCCACATGCGTAGGAAAGGGGAAATTTCGGTTGAAAACATATAATAGCCCCGTAAAGAGGAACAGCTACTATCACGCCCCAAAAACTAACCGTCACCTATCATACTACATCTTCCCCGAATTAATAAAGCCTCGGCTATTTTGCTATTCTTGGATTTTAAGAGCAGCGAATGTTAGTTTTCGGCGGAGCAGAGCTCCGCAGCATTTGAGACGCTTCGCTGTCAAATGCAACGCCGCCCGAGCAGGGCTTCTCTTTAGATACTTACGGGATTTACTTTGTGTGATTCCGCTTTTTTGTTTCGGGCGGCGGTTTATTGTTGTTCGCTGATTCGGCTTGGATTTGGTGCAGAACTGTTTGACGTGCCGGTGGGGGTGTTTCGCTGTCTGCGGACAGCGACCAAAGGACTCCGCCCTTTGGAAACTCGCAGCCTTGAAAGGCTGGCGAACTTTTTATTGCTGACTTACTGCTTAGCGGCGGTTACTGTTTTCCTCCGACCTTCGCTGTTGCTGTCAGAGGCTGCAAACCTGAAACAACAATATCCCCGCTATGCAAATCAGACTTCCCGCAAAATTCGTCTTGCTGTATTTCTCACGGTTTATCAGCGATATCACAAATAATACTATTATGATGAGCGGCTGGATAAATGAATATTGTACTAAGCTTACCGCGATTATCGCATTCTCAAGCAAAAGCCCGAAGGCATTCGGCAGCTTCGCTAAGGCTACGATAGCAGTCTCCTTCGGCTTCTCCTTGATGAGCTGTTTCAGCCCCGCCTTCGGCAGCAGTACCACCGCTAACAGTATTAATGCAAAGAATAATGCCATTGTCGAGGATATCCGCTTGTCTGCGTTTATCGCAGTTACAGTCAGTCCGTACCCGAACCGTGATGCAAGATATAATATCAGCGGAAGGGCTATCTTTTTGTAGTTCACGTCATGCTTCCCCGAGGCGGCTATCATTATCAGCCCTGCCGCAGTCAGCGCTATGCACAGCGTTTTCGCAATGGTAAAGGTGCCCGTGCCCATGAGTATGTCCGTGAAGTAGGATAGGAACATCACTATCCCAAGCCATGCTTTCAGCTCAAAGGCGGACAGCTCGGTGAGTATCTTCGCCGACATCTGGAACTCTAACAGCTTCGATAAGAATAATAATAGTATGAATAGTACGGTGAGCGGCGTAAATGCGCAGGTCCTGTCCGAAAAGGGCAGTATGAACAGCATGAATACCGACGTTGCCGCTGCCATGATGAAGGTCATCTGATCGCCGGTGAGCTTTGCTTTGGATACGGCGTATTTGTCGTTCAGCGATGTTATCGTGTAGCAGGTGACTACAAGCAGGAGTAATACTATCGTTGGCATTTTAATATCCTCTTTTTAAACAAAAATATCCGACAGGTAAAAGCACACTGTCGGATTAATTTCAAAATATATAGCGGAGCTTACGCTTCCTCGGAGAAGCCGCTCTCAACCAGCTCAACAAGACCTTCAACAGCTTCCTGCTCGTCGGGTCCGTCAGCGATAACTCTGATCTGTGTGCCGCCTACGATACCAAGTGAAAGGATACCGAGAAGCGACTTAGCGTTTACTCTTCTTTCTTCCTTCTCGATCCAGATCGATGACTTGAATTCGTTTGCCTTCTGGATGAAGAATGTTGCCGGACGGGCATGCAGACCAACCTGATTCTGAACCATTACATCTTTAACAAACATATAACTCTCTCCTATCTTTAAGCGGCGTATAGCCTTTGTGGTATCTCCAACAATTATTATTATACAATGCAAAATCAAGATAGTCAATGAATTTTTATGACTAAATTCCGATTTTTCCGAAATTTCTGCTATTTGACGATTGTCGGGGATTAAAAAATTTCCTATTTGTCTAAATTCACCATATTTTATAGGATATATACAACTTTCAACAGATAAATATATGAACATTATATAAATTATATGTTGAAAACTATTTTTTACGCCGCTTCTTTTTGGAGCTTGGACGTTTCAGCTGCTCGTCGGGGTGCTTTTCCATGTACATGTTGTACATATCGGGACGGCGGCGGGCAGTTATCTTTAAGGCTTCCTCGTGGCGGTAGGCGGAGATGTTCTTGTGATGTCCCGTCAGCAGTACGGGCGGCACCTCTCGGTCATGCCAGACCTCGGGGCGGGTGTAGTGGGGATATTCCAGCAGTCCGCCGAAATGGCTCTCCTCCTCGAAGCACTCCGAGGACGCAAGTACGCCGTCGCACATTCTCGCCGCCGCATCGCAGACTATCAGCGCAGGCAGCTCGCCGCCTGTGAGCACATAATCTCCTACGGATATTTCTTCGTCCACTATCTCGTCGATGACCCGCTGGTCAAGTCCCTCGTAGTGCCCGCAGATGATGATGATGTTCTTCATGCGGGACAGCTCCAGCGCCTTTTTCTGGTCGAACAGCTTCCCCTTCGGGGACATGTAGATGATGTAGGGCTTATCGTCCAGCTCGGAGCTTATCGCCTCGCAGCAGCGGAAAACGGGGTCTGCCTGCATGACCATGCCCATGCCGCCGCCATAGGGAGTATCGTCCACGCGGCGGTGCTTGTCGAGGGTGTAGTTGCGTATCTGGTGGCAGTGAAACTCTATCTTGTCCGCCTTCTGTGCACGTCCGAGAATGCTTTCGTTCAGGACAGTTTCGCACATCTCGGGGAAAAGCGTTGCAATATCTATCCGCACAGTGTCACCTCAGTCAAACAGCCCGTCAAGCTTGTGGATAAGCATTTTGCCGCCCTCGATGTCGGTCTTGACGATAACGTCGGGGATAGCGGGGATAAGATACTCTCTGTCCTCGCCCTTGACGGTGTATACGTCGTTTGCGCCTGTTTTCTGAACATCGGAGAGCCTGCCGTAGACTGTGCCGTCGTCGCTGTCGATAACGGTGAGCCCGATAAGGTCGCGGACGAAGTAGCAGCCCTCTTCCAGCTCGACCTCGTCACGGTCCATGTAGAGTATCTTGTTGCGGAGCAGCTGAGCGTCCTCGACGGTGTCAACGCCCTTTATCTTGACGAGGACGATGTTCTTGTGAGGACGTGAGCGCTCGATCTCGACGGGAGTTTTTCCCTTGTCGAAGTAGAGGGTGTCAAATTCGCAGAGAAACTCCGCGCTGTCGCACCAAGGGTCCACGCGAACCTCGCCCTTAAGACCCTGTACTGCGACGATCTTTCCTATTTCAAGATATTTTTCCATTGTAAACTCCTTTGCTGAATTAGTGAATTAGAGAATAGAGAATAGAGAATAGAGAATAGAGAATAGAGAATAGAGAATAGAGAATAGTGAATAGAGAATAGTGAATAGTGAATAATGAATAGTGAATAGTTTTTAGTTGAGAGTTTTTAGTTGAGAGTGAACAGTTAACAGCAATAATCCATGAACGCAGTGGACAAACATCAAACATAAACCCCAAATAGCATTAACTGCGGAATCCAAAAAGCGACCAACAGGCGGCTGACGGTGCCGCCGCCCAAGCTCATGTAAGCGGAACACCAAGTAGCCGCTGTCATAAGAGCAGGGCAAAAGAGTGGGGGCGAGGGAAGGGTGAGCGCGAGAGGG
>JBJFHQ010000089.1:0-3681 GCA_051893755.1 Oscillospiraceae bacterium | reverse complement strand
ACAAAAAACGAGCTTGTGGCGTATATCATCAATTATAAAAAAGAAGCAATAATCGATATAATAACGGAAAGCCTTTATAAAAAGGGATTCCCTGTAGAAGTAACAGATCTGGAAATTATTTCGGAATAATATCGGGAGTTGTAGTTATGATTGATCTTTTCAGAGGACAATATTTCTTTTTAAGCAACTTTTTTGAAGCACCTATAATTTACGATGATATTATATATGGCAGTTCAGAAGCGGCTTTTCAGGCGCAGAAGACTCTCGATATTTCACAGCGTGAGCTGTTTACAGAGCTTACACCGCTGAAAGCCAAAAAAAGAGGAGAACAACTTTCTCTGCGTTCTGACTGGGAGAAAGTGAAGCTTGATATTATGTACGAAATATGCAAAGCGAAATTTACGCAGCATGAAGAACTGCGTCAGCTGCTTATTTCAACCTGCGGCGAGATGCTTATTGAGGGAAATGATTGGGGGGATACATTCTGGGGCGTATCGGGAGGCATCGGCGAAAATCATCTCGGAAAAATTCTTATGAGGATAAGAGATGAGATATAAGAGTGACATTTGTGTTTATAAACAAAATCAACTGTATAAAATATGCTATTATTACAAAAATGCAAAGATTTACCTGTAAGTCTGCAATTTGCGTACCAAAAATACGACAAAAGCTGCTATAATTATCCTATAGTTTTTGACAGATGACTGAATTTTGAAATAGAGCGCAGTATTATGCCCTACTTGCTTTATAGGAGAATCAATATGGCCGCAGATTATAAAAAATACGATTTTAAGATTTTTGAAAGTCTTGTTAACATTCGCTCGGAACTGACACACTTTGATGAGATACCGGAAATAAATGATATTATTTCTCATGTAGAAGAAATTAAAACGCAGGTGGAATCCAAAAGGATCAGAGTCGCTATGGTGGGCGAATTTAAAAGAGGCAAATCAAGTCTTATTAACGCTCTTCTTGGAAGCGAGATCCTTCCCGCTGATATCGAACCGACTACTGCTGCTGTAAACAGGGTTACATACGGCAGCATACCCAAAGCGTATATCCGCTTCAAAAACGATTCTGTTGTGAGTGTGAACGTTGACGATCTTTCCTCCTACATAACAAAGCTCACATCGGAATCGGCGCAGATCGCAAAAAATATTGAGGAAGCTGTGGTAGAATATCCATCTGCGCTTTGTCAGAATTATGTTGATATTATCGACACCCCCGGTATGAACGACGAGGACGATATGAGCATGGTTACTCTTAACGAGCTGCGGGACATTGACCTTGCAGTTGCGGTGCTTTCGGCGGCTATACCCGTAAGCGAAACCGAGGGAGAATTTCTTGCACGGATCGTTGAAAGCGAAGGGATAAACGATATTGTAATTGTCATAACTCATATCGACTATATAAGAAGAGAAGAGGATCGTCAAAGGATCGTCGCATCGATGACCGACAGGATAAAGGAAAAAGTTATCGGCAATCTCAGGCGTGACAACCCGCCTGACAGTCCGGTATTTGAAAAATACGACCGTATATTTAATAAACTTAACGTATTTGCTGTATCGTCGGCGGACGCACTGGACGCTATGAAATTCAACAACAGCGAGCTTTTGGAGAAAAGCGGCATAACCGAGATCAACCGTATGCTGCCGCAGATAATCTTTAAAAATCAGAATAATAACGCTATATTTAACGCAGTTAAGGAAATCAAAAAAATACAAAATGAATTTGCATATGTTACGGAAAATTTCGGCAGGACCAATTCCGTTGATTATTCCGTAATTATCAGCGCACAAAAAGAAGTAATGCAGATCGTTGATTCTATGGAAAACATAAGCTGGCAGTATTCCGAAAAGAAAACAGAGCGATTTCTAAAAAATGTCAGTACTGACATTGCACTGATGTTTGTCAGATGGACTAAAATCAGAAAGCCCAATCCTCGACGTATTCGTCGAATGATAAAAAAACAGAAAAAAGAGGTGCTTAAATTTATGACGCAATACATGAATTACTTTTTTTATAATGACACATTAAACGATGCTTACTATTATATCTACAACACCGTCGACAGCTATCTCGGCCGTATTGAAAAGCTTTCGGAAAAATACAGCTTCATGTGCGACGTAGGCAATGTGATAAATGAGGAGAGAAAACAGCTTGTCCCAAAGGTTCCCTCGGAGCAGCCCTGTTATCGATGCAGATGGATGTATGACCCCACTCCGAATCGTGTCATGTGCTATCCCGATAATAAGGACAGGATATACGAATATCTGGGTAAAGCGGTTCACGAGAGCATTTTAGCAGTGGCAAAAAAAATGCAGGAAAACTTAAAAAGTACTTCTGTCAGAGCGGCAAACGACGTGATCAAAAAGGAATTTATTGTAAAATTAAGGCAGCATCTTGACAAATACTTTGTAAAGCTGAGAGAAAATAACGATGCCATAAGAAACGAATTCAACCAAAAAAAGCTTAATATCGAAAAAAAAATAAACGCTTCTGTTTACACCGCCGAAGAGGTGGCGAAGGAGCTGCTTACAGATATCAACGCTTAATACTCTAAAAACACAGCAAAAATAAACATATATTGCCGTAAAGGTGATAGAATAAATTATTTTAACAGTATAAGACAAGAGTCCCTTGTTTATACGAAGGAGGATTTTTTATGAGCGAATACGCAAATTACAACACCATGGTGACCACCGTTTGCACAGGTATGCAGCAGTTGGAGGACATTTGCAGCAAGCTTGAGCTTACAGAGATACGTGAAGCTCTGGGCGCAAGCAGAAAAAAACTCAGCAGTCACAAATTTTCCGTGGGTATGCTTGGGGAATTTAAACGAGGCAAGTCTATGGTGATAAACTCATTGCTTGGAGATGAAATTCTTCCTTCCGATATTGGGCCTGCTACTGCAACAATGAACAGAGTTACATACGATATCAATCCCCACGCCGAGCTTCTTATGAAGGATGGATCCACAAAAGGCGTTGATATCGGCGATCTTAAAAATTATATTACAAAGATCACAAAGGAATCGGCAAAGAATGCCGCCGAGATCGAGGAAGCGATAGTTTATTATCCCTGCCCGTTCTGTCAGAATAACGTTGATATTGTGGACACGCCGGGTCTTAACGACGATGAGCGCATGAACAGGATCACCGAAGAAGCCATTCCAAAGCTTGATGCGGTCGTTATGGTTCTGGTACATGACAATCCTTTCAGCTCCAGTGAAGCGGAATTTGTCCGCACAAAGCTTATGACAAGCGACCTCGGAAGGATCATATTCCTTGTGAACAAGATCGATACCATAAGAAAAAAAGATAACGTAACAAGAGCACTGGACGGCATAAAAAAGCGTATCAAAGAAACTGTGCTGGAAAAAATGAAGGATATATACGGTGAAGACACTGAGGAATACAGACAGGTAGCAGTCAAACTGGACGGTATAAAAGTTCTGCCATTCTCCGCTGTTGATGCTTTTGACGGCAAACAGCAAAAGGATAATGCTCTTATCGAAAAGAGCGGTACTGTCGAATTTGAAAGAGAGCTTACCAAAATGCTCACCGAGGACAGGGGTGCTATCGAGCTGGGCGGACCTGTTTCCGTTATTTCACGCTACTCCAAGGAAATCGGCACTGCCGCTCAGCTGAAGAAGGACGCTCTGCACCAGACCGAAGCGGA
>JBJFHQ010000088.1:0-3692 GCA_051893755.1 Oscillospiraceae bacterium | reverse complement strand
AGAGAAAAATATACTCCGCCGCAGAGGGTGCGGAAAGGTCAAGTCCGCTGCCGCCGCCTACCGGATTAAACAGCGTGATAAGCACCACAAGGGCTATTCCCGGTATTGCGTAAAGCGCCTTCACATAGCTTTCGGAAAGGGTGGATTTTTCCTCCTTCACCACAAGCGGGATAGAAAAGATGATGAATCCCATGAACAGGGAGGATACCCAGTATATTTTTTCGGTGAAAAGCGCTGCCAGCACAGTTACTGCCACAGCAAAGCCTATCACCCAGCCGATGCCAAGCTTGATAAGAAAGATAAGTGCGTCCTTGCGCGCAGAATTGTCCTTTCCGGTAAGTGCGCTCAGGGAGGCTATGAACTTGTCGTATATTCCCATGATAAAGGCGATAGTTCCGCCTGAAACTCCGGGAACGCTGTCTGCCAGCGCCATTAAAAATCCGTTTACTGCTATCAGAAGATTTTTCATTTTGTCATTCCTTTTCCTTTTTATTTGGTTGTTTTTGACGATATTTTTATTATATAACAAATCCTCCGATAATGCAATAGTGATTTTATTGATTTATGTTAAAATAACTTATAAAGCTTGTTAAAAAATACAACGAAGATATCGCCGCTTTTTTCATACAGTCGGAAAACTATCATCTCATCGGCGTTCATTATATTGTAGCAGCGCTCGTAGACAATGGCGTACAGTATGAACATTATCACCGCCAGCACCAGCATTATCACTGCCAGAAAAACTGCGCGGCGGGTAAATTCCTTTGTGGTCATGTCGAGTATCTTCATTTTCATCATTCCTTTATTTTTTTAGTTCGAGCAGAAGCTCTGCCAGCGACTTTCCTATGAGCTGTCCCGAATATTTCGCCTGCTCCAGAGTATTGGCGTGTCCGCCCACCTCTATCAGCAGCGAGCCGGAGGTCAGGTCCTGATTGTAATGGCGGTAGTCAAACAGCACAGGACGGGTCAGCGTGGGATAGTCGCTTTCAAGGCGGCTTTGCAGAGCGCAGGCAAACTTGAAATTGTCGGTGTAGTTCGGCATATCCATGGTGCCGTCATCGCAGCCGCAGATTATCATGACCTGCGCAGCTTTTTTGCCGTTTATCTCGGTAACGGGAGCTATCCTGTCCCCGTCCTTTTCTATGGCATCACGGTGGATATCAAGCACTACCTTGATCGAGGGGTACTGCCGGAGGATATTCATTACAGTCTCACGGCTTCGGTCATAGGAGCCGTTATAGTCGGGATAGTCGTGGACGGTGGTGTCATGAATGACACCTATTCCGCTTTGGTACAGCTGATAGGCTATCTCGTTTCCCACGGCGGTCATGTTCTGTTCGCTGTCGAGGACGCGGCTGCTGCGGTTGAGGTCGCAGTATTCCCGCTCAAAAGGCTCATAGCACTCGGTGGTGTGGGTGTGCATGATGAGCACCTCGGGCTCGCCGTCGGCGGTTATCTCAAAGGCAGGGGGCTGCTCTGCGAGACTTAACAGCTCGGAGTTGTCCATGGAGGTGATATTTCTCACCTGTCCGCCGCTCGGGAGATCAATATAATCATCGCCGGTATATCTGCCGTAAAGGGTGGGGATTATTTTTCCGCCCTGCAGATAATCCTCGTCGGAAAAGCTGTCCGCTGCCGCTTCCGGATATGCGGAGGAGATATCCTCATTGGCGCTGGAGGGCATCAGCGGAGAGCCTGCTGATATCATGGCGCTGTCGTCCACGGCGTATTCGGTGTATGTATATATTTCTGCCGTTTCCGAAGGGCTTTGCGGGGTGATATCCTCGGAGGACTGCGCAGCGCTTTCCGTGTCCGCGGACGCCTGTCCGTTATAGCCGTACAGCACGCTCATCGACAGCAGAGCTGCTTTTTCCGCCGTTTCGGAAAAGGCTGTCCCTGCTATCAATGCCGAAGCGGCTGCGGACGTGCCGAGGATAAGTGCTGCACAAAGCGTATATCTGCGTGCCTTGATGAAGCTTTCGGGATATTCTCTCATGTTGTATCCGTCCTTTCTTTTGGTCTTCTTATTGTAGTATATACAATTTCTGTGATACTTATTCGGAAAAAAATATGTGGGATTGTTTGATTTTCACGAAATTTTCATCTTTTTTTGTAAAGATAGTTAGTGACAAGAGGCGAATTATGTGGTATAATGGCAACAGAGAAAAAACAAAAGTTACAGGAAAACAACATTTAGGAGGTTTGAGCCGTGAGGCACAGATTTATAGCAGGAGCAGTCTCGGCTGTTATGTCGGCTGCAGTCTGCCTTTCCGCCATGGACGCGAAATGCGACAGGGTAATGGCGGACAGCGTTTCCGATCTTGAAGCGGAAATAAGCGCAAATCAGGCGGCGATAGAGGAAAAACGCAGACAGATGGAGGAGCTTGAAGCTCAGTCGAGCTCCGCTAAGGAATATATTGCTGCTCTTGCAGATAAAATGGAGCTCCAGCAGCAGAACATCGACCTTATCAACGGGCAGATAGAGGACCTTGAAGCCGATATCCTGCAGCGTCAGGAGGATATCTCCGAGCTGGAGGCAGTTATCGGCGAACAGAAGGCGGAGATCGATGTGAATATCGAGGCCTTCCGCGAGAGACTGCGTTCTATGTATATTTCGGGCTCCGACGGTATGGCAGAGGTGCTTACGGGCGCAAAGGATTTTTACGATCTGCTTGCAAGAACCGAGCTTATCAACCGTATCGCCAAGTATGACGATGATATGATCGACAGCCTGAACAATCAGCTGGACGAGTACAATTCACAGAATGAAGTGCTGAACAATCAGAAGGCGGAGCTGGAGATCCGGCAGCAGAATGCCATGGAGAAACGGGATATCCTCCAGGGCGAGATGAACGGACTTATCGAGGAGTATGACGAATCGACACTCACTCTCGAATCATTGAGGGCTGACGCTCAGCTGGCACAGAGCGATATCGACTGGCTGGATAGTCAGAACGCTGCTCTTCAGGACAAGATAGACGATATCAAGGAGCAGGAAAGGATAGCTGCCGAAAAGGCAAGGAAGGAAGCTGAGGAAAGAGAACGCCAAAGACAGGAAGAGCTGCGCCGTCAGCAGGAGCTTGAACAGCAGAACAGCGGAGGCTCCTCCGAGGTGACGGTCGATTACAGCAGGGAAGTGTTCTCGGGCAATCGCAGCGATATCATTGATTACGCAAAGACCTATCTGGGTGTATATTATCAGTGGTGCGGAAATTATCCCGCTTCGGGTTATTACGGTCTGGACTGCAGCCACTTTACATACCGTGTGCTGGAGCATTTCGGACTTATGGACTACTACATGGATTCCCGCGGACAGTGCAGATACTGTACGCCTATCTCGGAAAGCGAGCTCCAGCCCGGCGACTTAGTGTTCTACTATGACAGCGGCGGAACTGTTGAGCATGTTACCATGTACATAGGCAGCGGTCAGATAATCGGCTGTCAGGGCGGCGGTCCCTCAACGACCACGCAGTCGGCGGCAGAGGCGGCAAACGCTAAGGTCAAGATAGTAAGCCTTGACAGCGACAGACGCTACAAGACCTACGGACGGGTCCCCGGAATGGAATAAAAATTAATTATGCAATATCGGAGACAGTAAGCAGAGGGTTTATCCTGATGCCTGCTGTCTCTTTTTGGAATGTTGCAAAAATGTAAGAAATCCCTCCCGAATGTAAGGCAGATGTTATTGCACT
>JBJFHQ010000087.1:0-3698 GCA_051893755.1 Oscillospiraceae bacterium | reverse complement strand
AAAATTACTGAGCAGTAACCCGGCAATAAAAAGTTCGCCAGCCTTTCAAGGCTGCAGGTTTCCAAAGGGCAGCGCCCTTTGGTCGCCGCGCGCACGCGGCGAAATCCCCGCGGGGAAGCTCCGCTCCGCCGAAAATGAACCGCCAACAGTCGGTAAACCAAAGCCCCATTCACAAACACAGCTTAGCCGAAAACAACCCGCAAACAGTCGCAAGCCTGTTCACTAACACAGTTAATAACCAGAAGTGAGTATACAAAAATCATCATCGAAGGGAGGATATGCTTTCACCTGCCGAAAGCATAAATAAAAAATGGGAAAATCAACAGGATTTCTGGAATATGAAAGAGAAGAAAACGAGGGACAGAATCCGCTTACTCGTATAAAAACATATCGTGAGTTTCACACGCCTCTCCCAAAGGAGGAAAGACAGAAGCAGGCGGCTCGCTGCATGGACTGCGGTGTGCCCTTCTGCCAGTACGGAAAGCCGCTCCATGACGGTATGGTGTCGGGCTGTCCGCTGAACAATCTCTGTCCCGAGTGGAACGACCTCGTTTATAAGGACAATATGCCCCAGGCGGTAAACCGTCTGCTGCTGACAAACAGCTTCCCCGAATTTACTTCGAGAGTATGCCCTGCGCTGTGTGAAAAAGCATGTACCTGCGGTCTCAACGGCGACCCCGTTACCGTTAAGGAGAATGAGTATGAGATAATCGAATACGCCTTTGCAAATGGTCTGATGAAGCCCAAGGTGCCCTCCGTGAGGACGGGCAAGAAGGTGGCTGTTATCGGCTCGGGTCCTGCGGGACTTGCTGCGGCTCAGAGACTCAACCGCCGCGGTCATACAGTCACCGTGTACGAGCGGGAGGACAGAGTGGGCGGTCTGCTCATGTACGGGATCCCCAACATGAAGCTTGAAAAGTCGGTCATCGAACGCCGCGTGAAGCTCATGGAGGAAGAGGGCATCAAATTCGTCACAAATACTAACGTCGGAAAGGATATCTCCGCCGACGAGATAAAGAGCAGATATGACGCGATAGTTCTCGCCTGCGGTTCGGGTACTCCCCGTGATATCACCGCTCCCGGAAGAGATGCCGAGGGTATCTACTTCGCAGTGGATTTCCTCAAGGACACCACCAAGAGCCTTATCAATTCCAACCTCTCCGACGGATATTATATCAGCGCCAAGTACAAGCACGTCGTTATCATCGGCGGCGGCGATACGGGCAATGACTGCGTGGGCACGGCTATCCGCCACGGCTGCAAGTCGGTAGTCCAGCTTGAGATGATGCCCAAGCTCCCCGATACAAGAGCGGAGAACAATCCATGGCCCGAGTGGCCCAAGGTCTGCAAGACGGACTACGGTCAGGAAGAGGCTATCGCCGTATTCGGTCTTGACCCCAGAGTTTATCAGACCACCGTCAAGCAGTTCCTGAAGGACGACAGCGGCCATGTAAGAGCTATCGAGACCATAATGCTCACCCCCGTGAAGGATATCCAGACGGGCAGGACAAAAATGGAGATAGTTCCCGGCAGCGAAAAGATAATCCCCGCAGATCTGGTGCTTATCGCAGCAGGCTTCCTTGGAACGGAATCCTACATCACCGATGCCTTCGGAGTTAAGCTCAACGCTCGTACCAACGTTGAGACTGCCGCTCCCGACAGCTATCAGACAAACGTTGAAAAGATATTCACCGCAGGCGATATGCACCGCGGACAGTCCCTCGTAGTATGGGCTATCCGTGAGGGCAGAGACGCCGCAAGAGCCGTGGACGAGTATCTTATGGGATATTCCACTTTGAGATAAGACAGGAAGTTTACAGATAAAAATATCAGCTGACAGCAAGGCTCTTTTTCGCTGTCAGCTGATTTTTGCATTATTGACAATTCTTCGCAATTGTGATAGACTGAAATAAACAATATAACATCAAGGAGAAATCCCATGAATATAATAGACTGCCACACCCACTCCACCAATTCCTTCGACGGCTATGACGCTCCCGAAGCCATGCTGTTATCGGCAATGGAAAAGGGCGTATCCGCATATGCTCTCACGGACCACTGCGAGATAAACCGCTGGTTTCCCTACGCTCACTACGACCACGAGCACACCGTTTTTTTTCCGCAGGACACCTTTGATTTCGCTCACAGCTTCGAGCATGCTATGGAGGACAACCTCCGCTTAAAGGAAAAATACCGCGGAAAGATAACCTTCATAAACGGCATCGAGCTGGGTCAGGCACAGTTCGACTTCGGACTTGCAAGAGCAATTGCTGCCGATTCGCGGCTTGACTTTATCATCGGCTCGGTGCATCAGGTGCGGGGCTTTGATGATTTTGCCTTTCTGGACTACACCGAGGACTCCGCCGATAAGCTCCTTGAACAGTATTTCAATGAGGTGTATGAAGTCTGCCGCGAAGGGATATTCGATGTGCTGGGACATCTCACCTACCCGCTTCGGTACATCGAGGGCAGCTTCGGGATAAAGCCCGATTTATCAAAATATGACGAAATAGTCGCCGAAAGCTTCAAGGAGATAATCTCCAAGGGCAAGGGCATCGAGCTCAACACCAGCGGGCTTCGCCAGAAATACGGCAAGCCCTTCCCCGATATGCACTATCTTAAAATGTACCGGGACCTGGGCGGGGAGATAATCTCCATAGGCTCAGACGCCCACCGCACCGACGATGTAGCTGCATGCTTCTCCGAGGGCGCAGAGCTTGTCCGTGCAGCAGGCTTTAAGTATCTGTTTTATTTTGAAAAGCATAAGCCGACTGCTGTCAGCAATTGACATTCTGTCTGCATATCCTTGTAAACCGCAGATCCAGCGGCTCGTCCGTTTTACACGATACGGAGAAATGCTTATCGGAAACGATATCCGCGCCATTTTCCATGACCTCCCTGACACATTCCCTTTTCGCAAGCTCCGCATCATTACACATTCCGCTGCTGATAACAAGCACGCCGCAGCAATGCTCTGCCATATGCCTGTCCGCATCTTCATAGCAGCCTGTGTACTTCTGAGAGGATATGATCTCAACGGAATCCGCCTTGCTATGCACCTGAAAATACCTTTCATGCTGATCGTCGGTCCAATCCTCAGCCTGATTTTCGTGGGGCACAACAATATGCAGGGCTATCTTATTGTACATTTTCAAAGAGCAGATGATCTCCGCAGCCCACAGCGGGATTCCCCGCTCACAGTTTACGTAAAAATCCGTTACTCCCTTTATGTACAGCTTCCATATCTCGTTGAGGAGAATGAGCTTCAGTCCGGGGATAGGTCTCTCATGCTCGCTGTGAACGAGCAGAGCCTCTTCAAAGCCTGTTGATGTGATCGTACATTTCATAATGTTTACCTCCGTTTGTTTTTTATTTTTATTTATTGCGCCTTTGACGCATTTATCGGCTCTGACAGACAGTTCCTGCCGGAACCGGTAAAAAACAGTGCCATATAGGCAGATTCCTTCGCAGTCCGCCTATTATTTCCTTCCTTTGCCATATTATACCCTTTATCGGATGTCTTATTCAAGCGAGAAAAGTCGAAAGTCATAAAATTATCTAAAAATTCAAAAATTGTACACTATTTAGTTCAGAACTGAGTTGACAATTCCTATAAGACAAATAGTCTTACTGTTTCTGATATGACATGTCATTTTCCGACCTGTACAAAAAGACCGCCTGCCCGAAAGCAGACGGTC
>JBJFHQ010000086.1:0-3706 GCA_051893755.1 Oscillospiraceae bacterium | reverse complement strand
ATAGAAACGAGGCGAAGCACAGTGCCAAAAAGAAAATCATTCAGCGCACTTGATATCATAAAACGTGCGATATCCGAAAACGTCCGTGAGGGAGATATATGTATCGACGCCACCGCAGGACGGGGAAATGATACTCTGTTCATGGCAGCTCTGGTGGGGGACAGCGGTCATGTTACGGCTTTCGATATCCAGCCCGAAGCAGTGGAGAGCACAAAGGCTCTTCTTGAAGGTGCAGGGCTTTCTCACCGTGCAGATGTGAGACTGCAGAGCCATGCTCAAATGGACACTCTCTTTGAGGAGGGGACGGTCAGCTGCATCACCTTCAATTTCGGCTGGCTCCCCAAGGGGGACCACAGCATCTCCACCAAAAAGGAAAGCTCCCTCGAAGCCATTGAAAAGGGACTGCGGCTGCTGAAAAAGGATGGTATCATGACCCTTATCATCTATTATGGCAGGGACACGGGCTTTGAGGAAAAGGACGCTATCCTTGAATATCTGCCCATGATCGACAGCGAAAAATATACTGTGCTGGAAATGCCCTTTGTGAATCGTCCCAACTGTCCGCCGATACCGATAATTATTTTTCGGGACGAATAAAATTATCCTGCCAATTTAATAAAAAATCTTGATTTTTGCGGCAGAATGTGGTATGATAAAAGGAGAATCTATATTTGAGTGTAAACGGAGGTATACATATGCGTATTCTGGTACTCGGAGGAGCAGGCTATATCGGCTCCCATACTGCGCTGGAGCTTGTACGCGCAGGGGAAGAGGTAATTATTGCAGATAATCTGGCGACAGGTCATATCGAGGCTGTTCCCGAGGGAGCGGTTTTCTGTAAGGGAGATATCCATGACAGGGCTTTTCTTGACAAGCTCTTTGAGGAGCATAAAATAGACGCTGTTATCCATTTCTGCGCTTATTCGCTGGTGGGAGAGAGCGTTACGAACCCTCTGAAATATTATAATAACAATCTCTGCGGCACCGAGGTGCTTCTGGAATCTATGGTCGCTCACGGCATTGACAAGATAGTATTTTCGTCCACAGCCGCTACCTACGGCGAGCCTGAAAATATCCCCATTCTCGAAACAGACCGTACCTGCCCCACAAATCCCTACGGCGAGACTAAGCTTGCTATGGAGAAGATGTTCCACTGGACAAGCCTTGCTCATGGCATGAGATACGTTTCGCTCCGCTACTTCAATGCATGCGGCGCTGACGAGAGCGGAAATATCGGCGAGGACCACAACCCCGAAAGTCATCTTATCCCGCTTATCCTGCAGGTGCCCAACGGCAAGCGTGAGAGCGTGTCTATATTCGGCACGGACTACGACACTCCCGACGGCACATGTATCCGCGATTATATCCATGTCACCGACCTTGCACAGGCACATATCCTCGCTGTTAAGTATCTTGCGGAGGGCGGAGAAAGCAATATCTTCAATCTCGGAAACGGCATAGGCTACTCCGTAAGAGAAGTTATCGAGACCGCAAGAAAGGTCACAGGACATCCCATTCCCGCTGTGGAGACACCCCGCCGCGCAGGAGACCCCGCACGTCTGGTGGCGTCCAGCGAAAAGGCAAAGTCCGTTCTGGGCTGGAAGCCCGAGCATGCAAGTCTGGAGGAGATCATCGCCAGCGCATGGAAGTGGCACGAGGGTCATCCAAATGGCTATAAGAGCTGATGCGTCAGCAGCTGTTCAGTCAAAAAATTATTTTGTCGGGAGGAATTGATTCTTTTGAAGATCCGTAAAATATTAGCGCTGTTATGCGCTGCTGTTATCGGCATGCTTTCGCTTACCGCCTGCGGCGATGATGAAGAGGTCCCCGAGTCCGAATATGCGGGCGTTCTTACGAAGATACGCCTTGGCATGCCTCAGAGCAAGGTCCTTGCGCTTAACAATCAGAACGAGGTCTATTATGAAAGCGACTCCGAAATATGGTGCATTAACGCCGATACCGATATAATGGAAATGAAGGACCTCATTCCGTCGGACAGTCAGTATTATTACTGCGACGATTCCGTGATAACCTACCGCTTTGATTTTGACGAGGCGAAAAACGATTATCTTCTTGAAGGCTACACCGAGGAGGCAGTCTGCCTTATCGACAGGGAGACCGCCAAGAAATATTATGAAACAAAGCTTAAGGAGCTGGCAGCAAAATACGGCGTTTCCGATTATGTGACCACACAGAAGGGCACCGAGAACGTGGATATGGTCCTGGAGCTTGAAACTGCCATGAACCTTTCCAGCTTTACCGTCACAGCTACCATGACCTATACATATGATACAGTTGACGGCGTGGACGGCTATTACTGCACTCACTTCAAGATAGACATCGAGGAGCTTGCAAACAAGGCAGCAGTTGCAGTGGGCGGAGTTACCGAGGCAGCGGCGGCGGAAGAGTGATCTATCCTTTGATGTTTTTAATCAGATAAAAATGTTCCCGACAGATACACCGGAGTATCTGTCGGGAACATTTTTTTTGTTTTAGCAGGTAACGGTCAGCTTTCCGTCTGCGACGTCCACCTTAAGGGTGGTGAAGGGATCCAGATCCTCGGCGATTATCTTCTTTGCAATGAGAGTTTCCAGCTTGCTTTGGATAAATCTCTTAAGAGGTCTTGCGCCATAAATGGGGTCGTAGCCGTTCTCGGCGATGTATTCCTTCGCCTCGTCGGTGACCTCCAGGTCAAGCTGCTTGCCCTTTAAGCGGCCCTTCAAGTCCTTCAGCATAAGGTCGATGATAGGATATATCTCCTTCTTGGACAGCGGCTTGTAGAACACTATCTCGTCCAGTCGGTTTAAAAATTCGGGACGGAACTTGCTCTTAAGCAGCTTCTGAACATTCTCCCTTGCTTCCTCGGAGATCTCTCCGTTTTCGTCGATGCCTTCAAGGATATAATCCGAGCCCAGATTCGATGTGAGAATGATTATGGTGTTCTTGAAGTCCACGGTCCTGCCCTGTGAATCGGTGATGCGTCCATCGTCAAGGACCTGCAGCAGCACGTTGAAGATATCGGGGTGAGCCTTTTCCACCTCGTCGAAAAGTACGACAGCATAGGGCTTGCGGCGCACTGCTTCGGTGAGCTGTCCGCCTTCCTCGTAGCCCACATATCCCGGAGGCGCTCCTATCAGACGGCTGACGGAGTGCTTTTCCATGTACTCGGTCATATCTATGCGGACGATGTTCTTTTCATCGTCGAAAAGCGCCTGTGCAAGAGCCTTTGCAAGCTCTGTCTTTCCGACACCCGTGGGTCCCATGAACAGGAACGAGCCTAAAGGACGGTTAGGATTCTGTATTCCCGCACGGCTGCGGAGGATAGACTCCGTGACCTTGGTAACGGCTTCGTCCTGACCGATGACTCTTTCGTGGAGGATATTCTCCAGCGACATGAGCTTTTCACGCTCGCCCTCCATGAGCTTTGTAACGGGGATTCCCGTCCATCTGCCAACGATACGTGCGATCTCCTCGTCGGTGACCTTGTCTCGGAGCAGGCTGTTTCCCTTGTTTTTCTCGGCGGTGTCCTCGGCTTCCTCCAGCTCCTTGCGCAGCTGAGGGAGCTTTCCGTATTTCAGCTCTGCCAGCTTGTCAAGGTCGTAGCCCCGCTCTGCGGAGGCTATCTCGCCGTTGGTCTTTTCTATTTCCTCGCGGAGAGTCTGCACCTTTGCGATAGAGGATTTCTCAGCTTCCCAGCCTGCCTCCA
>JBJFHQ010000085.1:0-17033 GCA_051893755.1 Oscillospiraceae bacterium | reverse complement strand
CAGGAAGAGCGCAGGTCGTTTGATATCATTTTCATCAGGTCCATTCCTCCGTTTCATCGGTGATGTTGTAGCCCGAGGACGTTTCGGTGACTGCGGCGGAGTATTTGTATTTGTGCCCGTCCGCATAGGTAACCGTCACCGTCCCCGAGGACTTGTCCACCGCAACGGAGGACGCTTCTTTTGACGAGGACATCACACCCTCGTATGAGGTAAGCCCGCCGTTCTGCGAAGAAAATCCGTAGCTTGTCTCATCGTCGGAAAACCGCAGTCCCGAAATGCTCATAACGGAGCAGCCGTACTTTTTCTCCTGCATTATCCTTTCCTGCAGCGAGTAGCCGAGGGTGCCCACATAATCGAACCTGTCCTCGTCGATAACGGGAGCCTTGACCGAGCTGAAGCAGCCCGCAGGCGAAAAATAGGTGATGATAGAAGTCGCCCGATAGCATACATCTCCGTAAACAAATCCGCAGAACGCCTCGGGGACACCGGGAGTATACACGTTCTTGCAGGTAAAGGACCTGTACTCGGTGCCGTCGATGTCGGAGAGTATACCCTCCGCAGCGTCCCTGTCGATAAGCCTTCCGCTGACCTTGAGCCTGTTGATAAAGCTGCCCGAATACCCCAGCCGATAATTTTCATCGGTAACGGGATTCTCCACCTGAACCGCAGTAACAGGGCCCTTGACAGCGCCTGTCCTGAACTCGCTGCAGATATTGTCGTCGATGGAATAGCTGTCGGTGACCACGCCGAACTTCTGAAATTCCAGCTGATCGTCATTGTTGCAGTACCATACTCCGCAGCCCGTCTCGGACAGCAGCTTAAGAATGCTGCGGCAGGTCTTTCCCTTAAGGTACTTGTACGGCACGGCAGAGATGTGCAGATCATCATAGACCGCCCCCGCAAATCCGCACTGCGAAGCAACAGCCGCCGCCACGTCAAAGACGGAATAGTCCTTGTCCTCGGAAAAATATACATTGTCGGTATCGAAGATAAGGTCCAGCGCACGGCAGTTGTCGTAAGCGGTGATATCGGCTGCTCCGCCGCCGTAATCGGGCTTGCTGATGTAGAAAACGGGCAGTCTGCGGTCATATAAGCTGTCGATGATGTGAATTTCCGTCCCGGGGATAAAGGCGTTGTCGGTGCGAAGGCTGATATTCAGCTTAGCGGTGATTATCCCGCTTACGGGCAGCCCGGATATCTCGCGGGTAAGCTTGATGTACCCTATGTCGGAGCAGGAATATTCTGTGCCGTCTATCTCAACGATAAATCTGTCGGAGCTAAAGACCGTCGGCGGGGATAATGTCCGACTGCATAGACAGAAAAGCGGACCAGTACCCCATATCGCCTGCGATGCGTTCGGGCTCCATTGCCAGCGAGACCGTTCTGAAATCCGCAGACTTCACATCGGGAAAGGCAAAGGAAACGGCATATTTTTCCTCGGACAGCAGCCCCGAAAGAGCAGCAGCCCGTTCATCGTCAAGTCCCGAAAACTCTGCGGAGATATCTGCCCTGAAGCCGAGAAGGGTCCTGTTCACGCTGCCGTCCATAGCAGTAAAAGCGGAGTGCTCGTCGTAAACGGGGGTATATTTTATCCTGAGGCTGTTTTCCTCGATAACGTCGGAAAGATCGTTTCCGTTTATGACCAGAAGCTTGTCAGTACTCATAAACCTTACCTCCCGTAGTAACGGCTATCTCGGAGAAGCCGTCCTGCACCATTCTTGCGAGAACGTCCCCGTCGATATTTTTGATAGCCGCGTCGATGTTCAGACGGATAATATTTTCTTTAGCGGACGCTTCGGGCTGCGCAGCGGAAAAAAGGAGCGTGTCCATTTCCGCTGCCGCAGGAACGCCGTTCATGCTGTAGCTCATAAAGCAGTTCCTCCTGTCGTGTTGTATTTGCGCGCAATTTTTCTTGCACGAAGCTTCTGCCTGCTGTCGGGAAACTCCCCGCAGCGGCACCTTATCAGCTTAGAAAATGCGCAGTCCGAGCTAAGTGACATAAACAGTGCGGTAAATTCGTGCCAGTGCAGCTCGTCCCTGAAAAGGTTGATGCCGTAGCACTCCATGAATGCTCCGAAGATAAGCCCGAAGTCGCCGTAAAATGAGAACGCCTTTCCCTTTTCGGGGATATATTCCCTGCCGATAAAGTCCAGCATAAGCTCCTCACCGTTTTCGGGAACATCTCCGATGAAGAAATACTCTGTCATGTCGGATATTTCCGCTCCCGTTTCGATGCAGCCAAGCAGGATAAGCACGCTGCGCATATCACAGCGAATGGGATAGTCTCTGCCGCCGACGGTAATGCAGTCGGACAGCCCCGTAAAGATAATGTCGCCGTAGCAGATCATTATTGTACCTCCTGATAAGTATAGTCCTCGGGAGCGCCTCCGAAGCCGAAAAGCTCTGCGGAAACAGCGGAGATATCGTCGGGAGCGCCGTCCGAATCCGTAGTCACATTGACCGTGACCTGTCCCTTTTCGCCGCACCTTGAATGGGCGGAGAAATAGACGTAATCAAAAACGCACTGCTGCTCGCAGCCGAAGAGCATATCGCAGGACAGCAGCCTGTCCTGTAAAGGGTCGCCCTGTACCCTGTCCATAAGTACGGTAAACTTGCGCACTGCGGATTTTCTGCGGCACTGTGCACCCCCGACCACATATTTTTTCCTGCCGATATCGGAGAGTATTTCCGCCTTGATCTGAGCAGCCCCCGCCGCAAAAACAAGATATCCGTCGGGAGACTCTGCGCCCCCGGTATTTATCCCGAGGACATGCCCGCTGTCGGGGAGACGTATCTCCCCCCGAGCGAGCCCGTTCATATACTGTGCAACTGTCAAAGAATATCACCTCCGCCGCAGAAGTACCTGCAGGAAAACTTGACCGTGTACCTGTAATTTCCGCGGTCGGTATAGTCCCCCTGAGCGCCGCAGAGCCGAAAGGCGAAAATGCCGTCCGTTTCGGAAGCTGCCTGAACTGCGGCAGCTATCCTGTCGAGGACCTCATGCTGATCGGCGCCGTAAGCGGACAGAGAAAATACCGCCTTTCCGAGAGCGCTGCCATCATAGTATCTCTTCACGGTTTCCTCGGACAGCTGCTGCACCGTAACAGCCCCGCCGTGAAGGATATCCCCGCCCGTTTTTTCCGCGAGCCTGTCAAGAATAGTAAAACCGTCCAGTCATATCACCCCTATCTCCATATGATGAAGCTGTCCGCCGTTATAAACGGGACGAAGCTTTACGACCACGCAGGAGCAGCCGTCCACGGATATCTCCTGTTTTCTTACGGTCTTGCCGTTAAGAGTATCGCCGTCGAGAGCGAATCTCCCCGAGGTATCGCCGAAAACGTAGAGCATGCCGTCGGAATCGGAATGATCCTCGCCGTCGAATTTTCTTTTCACGCAGGGAAATATTCCGCTAAGCTCGGAGGCTTCCGTATCGCCGCCGTAGTAAAATGTAGTAAGGGTACCGCTTTTCAGATGAAAGAAGCTCATGATACAACGGTCACCTCCGCCCGAGGATATACCGCCGCCAGCATCGCCCTTGCAGCGGGAGCGATAAGCTCATCGGAGGAAGAATCCGACTGTGAATACTCCTCGGAATAATCGCCCAGTGAAAGTCTTTTAAGTCCCGAAGACGTGTTCTGTTTTTCCATAAGCTCCGACTGGATATCGAGAGCCTGTGAATAAAACGGGTATAGATCAGACTCTTCCGAAGGCGGCTTGCCGTACACTGCTTCAATAAGAAGCATAGCCCTGTTTCTGTAAATATTGTCCTCACCCACGAGGACATCACCTCCCTTACGACAATTGATAATTGACTGAATATTCATCACATCAATTATCAATTGTCAATTATATGTTGTCAGCCGTTAAGAGCAGGTGCATAGTGCACATAAATACCCTTGACCTTGTTGTCGAAAACGCTGCAGAGACCGTAGCTTCTGTAGCCGTACTTCCACGAATCGGCGTCGGGGTTCACATCGGGAGAGATTATCTTAGGCACAACGTTCTTGGTGAACTGGAGCACTGCGCCCTTGTGAACGATCATGAAATTGATCTCGCAGCCATCGGCAGCCTTAACATATCCGCCCGCCTTTTCGTCCTCGGAGGTGCCGTCGAGAAGATCTATCTTTGTGTAGAATCTTGACTGAGGCACGGTGATGACCATATCAAAGCCTGCAAAAACAGCTCTTGACTTGGAAGTGTCCATATCCTCGATAAGCCCCTTTAAGGTAGGCGTGATAAAGATCACCCTGCCGTCGGAGGGCACCTCCGCCTCGTCCATAGCGGAGACCGCAGCGCGGACAGCGGCAACAGCAGCCTCACCGGAAGCGAGCTTACCCTCTGCGGAGCCGATGCCCTCAGCGGAAGCATACTGTGCGAAGCGGAAAGCGTCTATCTCGGGAGCGACCTTAGTGCGGAGGAACTCGCCCGCAAGTCTGCCAAAGGCGGAGTTCTGAGTCTCGGCGTTGTCCATGTTGTCGATAGAGAACATTCTGCCTCTCTCGTAGTTGTAGGAAGCGGTCTCCCATGTAAGAGAAACGTCTCCCTCAACGTAGCCGCCGGTCCTGCTGTAATCTGCGAGACCGTCCATATCCAGCTTAGGGATAACTATTTCATTGGCGTTAGCGCCCTCTCTTGCGAGAGCGGGGTCGCTTTCAAGGACAGAGGAAAAAGCTGCATGCTTGTAGACCTCGTCAAGAAGAGCGGAATATTTCTTAGCAAGTGTGATGTTGTTCATAAATAAATACCTCCAAAATTTTTTACATGTACATATGATTTTCCGTCATTTCAGATAAGACCGAACGCTCTGCGAAGAGAGATGTCCTCATTGGGCGGTTCGTTTCTGACGATAACTCCCGTATCGGGGACGTTTCTTGTGCTCACGAAAACGGGATATTTTTCGAGCACCTCTGCGATGCTGCTGCCCTCGGCGAGACGGATAACGTCGCCGCGGCATTCCTTTCTTACGCCCAGCTCGGCGCACTGAAGCTCCAGCTTAAGCCGTCTGTTCTCCTCGGAGAAGTCGGGCTCGGCAGTCGGGGAAGCAGGCTCGGGAGCAGCTTCTGCGGGAATTTCCTCAGCGGGAAGCACCTCCTGATTTTCGGCAATGATCTCATTTCCCATTCTTATCACCTCCCTTCGTATCGGTCATACCACCGACCGTCTCGGCAAGATTTTCCCTTGCCTTTTCGGTGTCGATGATACCGTGGTCCATAAGCTTGAATGTTCTGTCGATCTGGCTGTCCACGCTGATGTCGAGCTCCTTGGAGAAGCTTATCCTTATGTCGGTCTCGGAGTCGTTCAGCTCGCCGATGTACACGCCCGCGCTGATAATGCTGCGGACGATATCCTCGATAAACTCCGCAGCGATGTTGCGGTTGGAGTTAACGGTGCGGGAGGTACGGTTCTCCTGGCTTTCTATCTCGGCAGCAGTGCGGACGCCCGAAGCGGAGCCAAAGCTGAGCGTACCGGAGGAAAGACCCGTCTGGAAGCAGAGGATATTCAGCAGAGCATTAACAGCACTGACATGCTCGTCCACACGAAGCTCGGCGGTGTTGTCGATTATCTTAAGGTCCTTTTCGTCCTCGCAGCGCAGAGCCTGATAGACCTCATCGTCTGCATCGAAGTAACGTCTGACCTCGCCTGATTCGGGGTCAACGACAGTGCGTATGCATGAGGACGGCACGATAATTCTTTTCCTGCCGAGGATAAACTCCCGCATAAGGCTGTCGAAGGCGATGTCAAGAGCCTTAAGGGTATCGCGGCAGTTGTAGAAAACAGAAAGTCCGATACCGCTGTCGGTCATGATGTTGTTAGAAGCAGCGGGGTGGAAATAGGAGAACATCTTCCGACCGAAGGGATAAGCGGTCACAGGCTGCATTTCGGGGAAGAGCGTACCGAGAGAATTTTCGGTGCCCATGTCGGAGGAATTGTGAGAGCAGAACAGCTTTCGGCTCACCTCGGGGGACCCGTCGGAAGAGTGACCGTGTTTTTCGAAGAGGGTGTAGTACATACCGCCGCGGCAGAACCTGCTGCGGAAAATACCCTCGTCGATGTGAGCGCTGTCCCAGCCGAGGGGGATAAAATCCTCTGCGGAGGAATAATCCAGCTTAACAGCGCCGCCGCTGACGAACACCTTAACAAGCGCTCCGCCGAGAGCATAGCCGAGGCTGAATATCTGAGGCATTCTGTCCCAGAAGGCGTTGTCCTGCAGGACCCTGTCAACGAATTTCTGTTTGTTTTTGTTGCCGATGATGATATCGACCTGCTGACCGAAGGTCATATCGGAGAGCGTATCGCAGAGGACCTTAGCGCCGTTAACGAGAGCCAGCTCCCGTTCGCCGCGGGAATACAGCCCCGAACGTTTCACACGCTTCCAAGGTGGATCGCCCCCGTAGATCTGCCTGCACTCGGTGATAATGCGGTCGTAGTACCACTGAATGTCGGAGATATGCTCCTCGGGGAAAGCCCGGGAAGCCTCGTAAATAATACCCGAATTAATAATAGATCACTCCTTTGTTTTAAATTAGTGAATAGTTAATAGTGAAGAGTGAATAGTGAATAGTGATAAGTTTACAGTCTTTAGTGAATAGTATGTACTCTTTAACGAACAGCAAATAATAATGAAATTCACTCATCGTTTGTCACTGCCCACTATTTACTATTCACTGCCGCATCAAGGATGTCGTTCATGCGGTGCTCGGTGGAGTATTCCTGTGCGTCCAGACTGTCGATGTTCGAGGTACCGTCGTCCTTTCTGCCGCCGTCGCCGTCGTACTCTGCCGCCATGAAAGCGTCGATTGTGTGAGAGCAGCCCTCCATGATGAAGTATCTTCCCTGCGCCATAAGTGAGGAATAGAAGGCAATTCTGTCGGCGATGTTCTTTTTTGCGGCATTGTGTATGGAGACTCTGAGCCCCGCTCTTTCGGCAGCATTTTTAAGTCCTCGGATAAGTACCTGTTCAGCGCTGTCGCAGTAAACGTCGTAGAGACGGGGATATTTTTTCCTGCACCGTGAGATGAACTCCACAAAATCATTTTCCAGCTGAGCGGGCGAAATAATTTTCTTGCAGTAATACTCCTCCAGCGTGATGATCTTCTTATACCCCGCAGTATACCCCGTAAGATTGAAGGCATGAGCGGAGCCGTTTCCGCCGAAATCCACGCCCACGTCCGCCATGATGATGTCCTTCGGAGCGATGTCGTGAATGATAAAATCGTCGGGTCTGTCGGCGAAAGCCCGGTAGATAACGCCGTCGCAGGAGCGCCATTTTCCGAGGATATACCTGTCGTAGTAGACCGTCCCCGCATATTCAGCCTTAAGCTGTCTTACGAAATCCGCAGGAAGCGTGGGGTTGTCGTCGATAGAAAACTCGGTCAGGTGGATATCCGCGCCGCTGCCGAGAAATCCCTTGAACCAGTGATTGGGAGCCCCGGGATTGCAGCTGCCGTCGAACACGGAATCGGGCTTGTCCAGACGGGACTGTATCATGCGGAAAACGTCCTCGTTCCAGGTAGTTATCTCATCGCCGTAAGCGTAGCCGATGCTCATGCCCTGAATTTTCTCGGCGCCGTCGCACCTGTCCGCGCCGATAAGTACGCAGTTCCTTCCGAACATCTCTACGGTACCGCCGCGGACCCTTCCAACGAGACCGTTCCCCCATATCTCACGCATCGGAGAGATAATGTTCCGTTCCAGAGACTTCACGGTGTTGCCGATAAACACGGCATTTTCGCCGCTGCCCAGCGTGCGCAGCCGGATAGGTATGCGGAAGTAATCGAGGTAGGTCTTGCCGCTGCGGACAGCGCCCACGCAGATGTTGTATCTGTGGGGCTTCTCGGAGGTCTCACGGAGTACCCTCTGCTGTTTCTCGGTAAAAATATCAATCGCCCCCGTCGTCGGATATTTCCCTTCGGATAAGACCGATGACCTCGTCCAGCCTGTCAAGGGTGCGTGCCTCGGAGTCTGCGGAGCCGTCGAGAATACCGAGGAATCGTGCCAGCAGCTCGATAGCCTTAGTGCGGTCGTAGAGCTTTATCTCAGCGCCCTTGTTTCCTGCGCCGTTTTTAAGAAAAGCCACCGCCCGTCTTTTTCTGGGCGGGATAGACTTCAGGTCCTTGACAACAGCATTCCCGTCGATTATTTCCACATAGTCGGAGATATCCGCCATAGCCATAGTACGCAGCTCGGAGATAAGCTTTTCTGCGGTCATACTGCCCACCTCAGATAAGCGATAAATTCGCCGCGGTTTCGTGAGACAAAGTCTCTGACCTCGCAGTCGCAGATGCCGTCGATAAGGCGGTCTGCGTAGCAGTCGAAGCAAAGACCGTCGGGAGCGGCATCCTCTGCGGGCACAGGCAGATCGCAGACCTCGCAGTAAATGTTCCCTCCCGAATATTCGGGAGGCTCGCAGGCATTGTAGTCGCTGTAAAGATATGTACTTCTTTTGGGGTTGTAGCAGCTCATAAAAACTCTCCTTTCGTGTATGATACTTTCTGCAAAACGGAATGCATTTTATATTGCATTATGCAAACATCACCGATAAAAAGCAGCCGCAGTATGAGCCCCTCGCCAAAATAGCGTGATAGTTCTCATGGCAGTGTATCTATTGCATTGTGCAAATCATATCGGTAAAAATATCTGCAATTCCCTTTGCATTGATTACATTATAGCATAACAGTTCTGATTTGTCAATACATTTTCGAAAATTTGTTCTGTAAATTTTCAGTGTACAGATAAGCTAATTTTTATGCACAGTGCACAAATCACAACAAAACAAAAAGCTCTGCGGGCAAAATCCATTCCACAACAAAGCCGAAAAAAACTCTCCGCATAAATTTAACACAAGTTGCTTAATATAAATATTGACAATATATCGGCAGTGATGTACAATAAATAAGGTATCGGCAGAAAACGCCGAAAAAACTGGGAAAGGAAACATCAGACCCGTGAAAAAGTTATTTTCTTACCTTAGCAGCTATAAAAAGGAAAGCGTGCTGGGACCGCTTTTCAAGCTGCTTGAAGCGGCGTTCGATCTTATGGTGCCCGTGGTGATGGCGCAGATAATCGACGTAGGCATCAAAAATTCGGACAGCACATATATAATGAAGATGTGTGGAGTACTGCTGCTGCTGGCGGCGATAGGCTTTGTATGTTCAATAACTGCGCAGTATTTCGCAGCGAAGGCGTCCGCAGGCTTTGCGAAGAAGCTGAAGCAGTCCCTGTTTCATCATATCAGCACGCTGTCCTTTTCGGAGATAGACGAGCTGGGCACGTCCTCGCTGATAACGAGAATGACCAGTGACATGAACCAGCTGCAAAGCGCAGTAAATCTGGGACTGCGGCTGCTGCTGAGATCGCCGTTCATCGTGTTCGGTGCGATGATAATGGCGTTCACGATAGACGTAAAGGCGGCGATCGTGTTTGTTGTGGCGATACCGCTGCTGGCGGCGGTGGTGTTCGGGATAATGATAGGCTCGATACCGCTTTACAAAAAGGTGCAGCAGAAGCTGGACAAGGTAATGCTGCGGACCCGAGAGAATCTGACAGGAGTGCGTGTGATACGTGCATTCGGCAAGGAAGAATCGGAAAAGCAGGCATTTGCGGAGGAAAACGAAGCGCTGGTAAGCTTCCAGAAATTCGCAGGAAAGATATCTGCGCTGATGAATCCGGTGACCTATGTCATCATCAACCTTGCGGCGGCGGTGCTGATATATGTGGGCGGCATGCAGGCGGACGCAGGGCTTGTAACGCAGGGCGAAGTCGTCGCATTATATAACTATATGTCGCAGATACTGGTAGAGCTAATAAAGCTTGCCAATCTGATAATCACCATGACAAAGGCAGCAGCCTGCTGGAACCGCATAAACTCGGTATTTGACATGAAGCCGAGCCTTGAATATCCCGATACGCTGAATAAGAGCCTGAAGGAAAGCTCCGAGGAAGCAGTGCGCTTTGAAAACGCAGGCATGATATACAAAAACGCCTCGGAGGAAGCGCTTACGGATATATCCTTCACGGTAAAGCGTGGGGAGACGGTAGGAGTGATAGGCTCCACAGGCTCGGGAAAATCCACCCTTGTGAACCTGATACCTCGTCTCTACGATGTTTCCTCGGGAGCAGTCTATGTTAACGGCATCAACGTAAAGGAGTACCCCAAGGACGAGCTGCGCAAAAAAATAGGCATTGTCCTGCAAAAGGCGGTGCTTTTCAGAGGGACGATACGTGACAATATAAAATGGGGCAATGAAAACGCCACCGACAGCGAGATAATGGCAGCAGTAAATACCGCACAGGCAGCAGACGTGGTAAACGGCAAAAAGGGCGGACTTGACCATATGATAGAACAGGGCGGCAAGAATCTTTCGGGAGGACAGCGCCAGCGTCTCACCATAGCAAGAGCGATAGTCCGCCGTCCCGAGATACTGATACTTGACGACAGCGCCTCTGCGCTGGATTATGCCACCGATGCAAAGCTGCGCAGGTCCATATCGGAGCTTGACTACTCCCCAACGGTATTCATCGTCTCCCAGCGCACAGCCTCGGTAATGAACGCAGATAAGATAATCGTCATGGAGGACGGCATGATATCGGCGATAGGCACTCATGAGGAGCTTTTAAAGACCTCCGAGGTCTACAGTGAGATATACTCGTCCCAGTTCAAGAAGGAGGTGGGCTGATATGGCAGTCAAGGCGGGAACCATGAAAAAAATACTCGGCAGAGTAAAGCGGTACGCTCCCCTGCTGATAATATCCATACTGCTGGCGGCGGTATATTCGGTGCTTGCTTTGTATATACCGATACTTGCGGGAAAAGCGATAGACTGTATCGCAGGACCGGGAAACGTTGACCTTAAAACAGCGATGACCTTCCTTGTGCAGATAGGCGTGATAGCGGCGGTATCTGCCTTTGCCCAGTGGATAATGACCGCGATAAACAACAGGATAACCTACAACGTAGTGCGTGACCTGCGCAGCGACGCATTTGCGAAGATAGAGATACTTCCGCTAAGCTATCTGGACTCCCGTCCCGCAGGCGAGATAGTCAACCGTGTGATAGCAGACGCTGACCAGGTGGCAGACGGACTGCTTTTAGGCTTCACCCAGCTTTTCACGGGGATAGTAACAATAATCGGCACGCTTATCTTCATGCTGACGATAAACGTAAAGATAGCGCTGCTTGTGATAGTGCTGACGCCGCTGTCGCTGATAACGGCGAAGTTCATCGCAGGCAGGACATATTCCATGTTCAGGCAGCAGTCGGAGACCCGTGCGGAGCAGACCGCCTTCACCGATGAAATGATAAGCGATCTGAAGGTAGTGCAGGCATACTCCCACACAGAAGCCGCAGAGGCGCAGTTCGGAGATATCAACGAGCGGCTGGAGAAGTGCTCCCTGAAGGCGACATTTTTCTCATCGCTGACCAATCCCTCGACCCGTTTCATCAATAACATCATCTATGCCGCAGTAGGCGTAATGGGCGCATTCACGCTGATATCGGGCAATGCGGGAGCCTTCACGGTAGGTATGCTGTCAAGCTTTTTAAGCTATGCGAACCAGTACACGAAGCCCTTCAATGAGATATCGGGAGTAATAACGGAGCTGCAGAACGCCCTTGCCTGTGCAGCGAGACTGTTCGACCTGATAGAGGAAGCGCCCCGCACTCCCGACAAGGAGAACGCCTATGTGCTTTCCGACCCCAAGGGACATGTGACCTTTGATAACGTAAGATTCTCATATGTGGAGGGGCAGAAGCTGATAGAGGACTTCACCCTTGATGTGCGGCCGGGCAGCAGGATAGCGATAGTAGGCCCCACAGGCTGCGGAAAGACGACGCTCATCAATCTGATAATGCGGTTTTACGATGTAAATTCGGGCAGCATATCGGTAGACGGTCATGATATCCGTGACGTGACCCGAAGCAGTCTGCGCAGCGGCATAGGAATGGTGCTGCAGGAAACGTGGCTGAGATCGGGCACTATACGGGAAAATATCACCATGGGAGACCCGGATGCGACGGAGGAAGAGATAATCGAAGCAGCGAAGGCGTCCCATTCCTACAGCTTCATAAGAAGGCTTCCCAAGGGGCTTGATACGGAGATAGGCGAGGACGGCGGAAACCTGTCACAGGGACAAAAGCAGCTTTTGTGCATCACGAGGATAATGCTGTGCAGACCGCCTATGCTGATACTGGACGAAGCCACATCGTCCATAGATACACGAACGGAGATCAGGATACAGAACGCCTTCAACAAGCTGATGGAGGGCAGGACAAGCTTCATAGTAGCGCACAGATTATCGACGATACGTGAAGCGGACGTGATACTCGTCATGAAGAACGGCAACATCATAGAAAAGGGAAACCACGAAGATCTGTTAAAGGAGCACGGCTTCTATTACGAGCTTTACAACAGTCAGTTTGCTGTCGGCAGCGGGGAAGCCTCATAAAAGAACAATGAATAGCGCCGTCCGAGGCTCAGCTTTGCTGACACGGGCGGCGCTCATTTTTGAGAATATTTCAGTAAGATTAGATTTTCATTAAAACCGAGCCAATAATTAAAAAACTATTGACAAATGTGTCGTGATGTGATATACTCAAAAATGACCAATATGTCACACCGTGACAGTGTCAAAAATACAAATCATCGAAAGGATAACAAAATTATGCCAAATGTTCTTGAAGTGACAAATCTTACCAAAGAATATAAAAAAGGCGTCCGTGCCGCGGATAATGTTAGCTTCAGCATTGCCGAGGGCGAGATATTCGCTCTGATAGGGCCCAACGGCGCAGGAAAAACCACGACCATACGAATGATAGCAACGCTTCTCTCCCCCACCTCGGGAGATGCGGTCATTGCAGGAAATTCGGTGGCAAATGACCCGGATAAGGTAAGAGAATGTATTACATATCTCCCCGACGAGGCGGGAGCCTATAAGACCATGACAGGTATAAAATATCTGGAGTTCATGGCAGAGCTTTTCGCAAAGAATAAGGAAGAAGCGGACATGTTCGTCAACCGTGCCGCAAATATGTGCGGACTGGGCGCGAGACTGGACGAGAAGATAGGCGGCTATTCAAGAGGTATGATAAGAAAGCTCCTGCTTTCAAGAGCGGTCATGACCCGTCCGAAGCTTGCCATAATGGACGAAGCCACATCGGGTCTGGACGTTATCAACGCCCTTGATATCAGACGCACCATAAAAAAGCTTGCTGCCGAGGAAGGCATGAGCTTCCTGCTTTCCTCCCACAATATGCTTGAGATAGAGTACATCTCCGACCGTGTGGGCATCATCACACAGGGCAAGCTCCTTGTAACGGGGACCATCGACGAGCTCAAGTCGCAGTTCGGCTGCCGCAACCTTGAGGAAGTATTCGAAAAGGTAGTAAGCACGAGCGTTCAGGATCAGGAAAGAATGTAACGAAAGGACATCATCACAATGAAATTCGGTAGTTTATTAAAGAAAGAGCTGGGCGGACTTCTCACCCCTCAGGCTCTGATAAGCATGGTATTTACCTGTGTGCTGCTCATTGCCATGGGACAGATAATGGGAAATACAATGGACGAGAGCTTTGACACATCAGAGATCAACGTCTGCAATATGGACGATTCCGACTACACAAAGGATATGCTCGACAATCTCAGCGAGTACGGCTCCACAGCGAAGCTGTTCACTCTCGAGAGCGAGGATTACGCCGCAGAGCTGGAGCGTCTCGATATCGACAATCTTATAATAATCCCCGAGGGCTTCGGCGACAGTGTTCTTGTTGACAAGAAGCCTGCCGAGGTAAGATATGTATGTAAGCTGGGCATGGGCTTCGGCGGACTTATGAAGAGCACCACCGCATCCGACGCGCTCAGTGCGATAGACGCTTCTGTGGGAGACTCAGTGCTGCTGGACAGCTACGGACTTACCGAGGAGGAGATCGAGCGAGTTAACTCCCCCGTGCTGACTGTGGAGTATTCCACCCTGAACGGAAAGACCGCGCAGGTATCGTCGTCCACACTGGGCTCCGTGCTGATGACCCAGTCCATGATAGCGCCCTTTGTAATATTCTTCCTGCTGCTCATGGCTTCGCAGATGATCATGACAGCCATATCCACCGAGAAGATAGACAAGACCCTTGAAACACTGCTTTCGGCGCCTGTTCCGAGGATAACGATACTCACCGCGAAAATGGTAGCAGCCCTTGTAGTTGCGATAATCGACGCGCTGGTAATGGTAGTGGGAATGATAGGCTACATCTTCGGAATGATGGGCAGCGTAGGCGAAGAGATATCAGCGCTTTCGGCAGAAGCAGCCTCAGGCGCAGGGGTAGAAATGGGAGACGCAGCCTCCCTTGCACAGGGCATGATAGACCTTGGGCTCACACTTGGGATAAGCGATTATCTGCTGTTCGGACTTCAGATGTTCCTTTCTGTGCTCATCGGACTGGCGCTGGCGCTCATCTTAGGAGCGCTGTGTGAGGATATCCAGTCAATGAACACGCTTCTCATGCCGATCATGATACTTGTAATGATACCCTTCTTCATCACGATGTTCATGGACACCACCACCATGGACGCAGGCTTCAAGGCGATACTTTATGTGATACCCTTCTCTCACAGCTACATGGCGCTGAACAACCTGATGACAGGCAATATGGCAGCCTTCTGGGGAGGACTTGCATATCAGATAATATTCCTGATAGGCACTATGTTCTTTGCGGTAAGAATGTTCACCACCGACAAGATATTCACCATGACAGGAGCCATTGCCCAGAGAAAGCAGAAAAAACAGGCTGCTGCGGCAAAGAAATGATAAATAAGTAAAAAGGGCTTTCGCAGCATCTGCTGTGAGAGCCTTTTTTGTGGGGATAAACCTTTGAAACTTATTGCCGAAAGGTATTGATTTTTCCGGAATAATGTATTATAATATTGACAAAGAAAAGTAGTTCCGTGAAAACTGCGGGAGGTTTGTTATGAACAGATTTCAAAGTAATATGATAACTCTTGCCATTGCCGCAGTGCTCATGGCAGGGTGCTGGATATCTATCGGCACAAGCGGCACATCTCCGTCGGAGCGGGAAAAGGCAGCTGCCAAGAAGTCCGACAGCTCTGAGATAAGCTATTCCGTCATCTCCGCGGAAAAGCCCGGGGACGACAAAGCCGAGGACCCTGCGTCCGAGCCCATGACCGATGCTGAGCGCTCCGCTTCGCTTACCGCAAGAGTCCATGTGGTGGCTGCGGGAGATAACCTTATCCACAGCAGCATCTACAAACAGGCAGCCAACCGCTCCGACAGCGGAAGCTACGATTTTACATACGAGTACGACAATGTGGACGAATTCATCGCAAATGCGGATATAGCTATCCTCAATCAGGAGACCCTTATCTGCAACGATACCATAGAGCCCTCGGACTACCCCTATTTCAACAGTCCCACGGCGCTGGGCGATCATATGATAAGCATAGGCTTCGACGTGTTCACCATGGCGAATAACCACGTGCTCGACCATAAGGAGGAGGGACTTTCCGCCTGTCTGGACTACTGGGACAGTCACCCCGAGGTCACTGTTCTGGGAGCCTACCGCAATAAGGAGGACAAGGAAAATATCCGCACCATGACCTCCAACGGCATAGAGTTTTCCTTCCTTTCATATACGGAAAGCCTGAACGGGCTGAAGCTCCCTGCCGATTCGGAGATGCTCATCGGCGATGCCTACGATGTTGAGGGCATGATATCCGACATAAAGGCGGCGAAAAAGATATCCGATATCTGTATAGTGTCGCTGCACTGGGGCGTGGAGGATTCCTATGTGATATCCGACACACAGCGTGACGTGGCGCAGCAGCTTGCCGATGCGGGAGCGGACGTGATAATCGGGACGCATCCCCATGTTCTCCGCGACGTGGAGATGCTTGATCGGAAGGACGGCGGAAAAACGCTCTGTGCATACTCGCTGGGGAATTTCGTCTCCGCCCAGAGCGAGCCCCGCAATCTGATAGGCGGAGTGCTTGATTTTTACGTTGACTGCTTCGGGGACGAGTACTCAATTGATGACATCTCCCTTATCCCCACCATCCAGCACTACGACTCGGGCTATGCAAACAACAGGCTCTACTTCTACTCCCAGTACACCGACGAGCTTGCCTCGCAGCACGGAGTAAATTCCACATCAAGGTTCGATATGGAATACATCGACAGCGTCCTCGATAACACGGTCAGCGCAGAATTTCTGCAGAAAGGCAGTATAGTATGAAACGAAGCGATTACATTTCATGGGACATGTATTTTATGGGCGTATCTCTGCTGGCGGCAAAGCGCAGCAAGGACCCTAACACGCAGGTAGGAGCATGTATAGTCAGTGACGGGAACATCATTCTGTCCACGGGGTATAACGGCTTCCCCTGCGGCTGCTCGGACGACGAATATCCATGGGCAAGGGAGGGTGCCGAGACGAAATACCCCTATGTGGTCCATGCGGAGCTGAACGCCATACTCAATTCAAGGGGGCGCTCCCTTGAAAATGCGAAGATATACGTAAGTCTGTTTCCCTGCAACGAGTGTGCGAAAGCGATAATCCAGTCGGGGATAAAGGAAGTGGTCTACCTGTCGGACAAGTACGCCGATTCGGACACCACAGCCGCATCAAAGCGTATGCTGAGTTCCGCAGGAGTAAAGCTGACGCAGCTCACACCCGATGTGGACAGGATAACCCTTGATTTTAATGCTGAGAATAAATGACCCTATCAAAAAAGGCAGGCTCCGATATGCAGAGTCTGCCTGAATTTGTATAAAAATAAAAAGTGGGAACAATAGGGCTCGAACCTATGACCCTCTGCTTGTAAGGCAGATGCTCTCCCAGCTGAGCTATGCTCCCATGGACATTTCCCCGAAAACGAGGAAAATCACTGTATTCAGTTGGAGGCGCCACCCGGATTCGGACCGGGGGTCAGGGAGTTGCAGTCCCTTGCCTTACCACTTGGCTATAGCGCCTTTTGGAGCGGATTACGAGGCTCGAACTCGCTACCTCCACCTTGGCAAGGTGGCGC
>JBJFHQ010000084.1:0-3709 GCA_051893755.1 Oscillospiraceae bacterium | reverse complement strand
TGAAAATAGTATAATTATCTTGACAAAACGCGGGAATTGTGGTATAATGCTAACGTGGTATGCAATATACCTGTAAAATTTTTGAAAACAAAGGGGAAAAATCATGAAATCACTTAAGAAAATAGCAGCTTTGACTCTTTCCTGCTTGATGGCAGGAATGGCTCTCACAGCCTGCGGCGAAACAGCCGACAACACAGCTGACACCGCTTCCGACAATGCAGCAGCAGATAACGCTGCAGCTTCCGATAAGGTCTACAACATCGGCATCTGCCAGCTCGTTGAGCATGAGGCTCTCGACGCAGCTACTCAGGGCTTCAAGGATGCTCTCGTTGAAAAGCTGGGCGAGGGAAATGTTACCTTCTCCGAGCAGAATGCTCAGGGTGAGTCCACTAACTGCGCTACTATCTGCACAGGCTTCGTTTCCGACAACTGCGACCTTATCCTTGCAAACGCTACTCCCGCTCTTCAGGCAGCAGCTGCCGCAACAAACACTATCCCGATAATCGGAACCTCTGTAACCGACTACGCAACAGCTCTTGACATCGACGACTGGACAGGCAAGACAGGCACCAATATCACCGGTACCTCCGACCTTGCTCCTATCGACCAGCAGGAGGACATGCTCCTTGAGATGTTCCCCGAGGCTAAGACTGTTGGTATCCTCTACTGCACATCTGAGGCAAACTCCAAGTATCAGGCAACAATGTTCGAGAACGCTCTGGGCGAGGACGGCATTACATACAAGGAATACACAGCTGCCGATTCCAACGAGATACAGTCTGCAGTAACATCTGCAGTTGCAGAGTGCGACGTGCTCTATGTTCCTACAGATAACACAATGGCTTCCAACACCGAGATAATCAAGAACGTTGCCGTTCCCGCAGGTATCCCCGTTATCGCAGGCGAAGAGGGCATCTGCACAGGCTGCGGCGTTGCTACACTTTCTATCAGCTACTATGATATCGGTCATGCAGCAGGCGAAATGGCTTATGAAATCCTCGCAAACGGCGCTGACCCCGCTGAAATGGACATTCAGTTCGCTCCCCAGGTAACTAAGGAGTACAATCCCGAGATCTGCGAGACTCTCGGCATCACACCTCCCGAGGGCTATGTAGCTATCGGAGAATAATTTCCCGAAAAAATGGTCAGTACCATTTAAAAAGCAATAAGTATGCGATAACCGAGGTGAGCTTCATTTCGGTTATCGGCATATTTTTTGAAGAGACAAAGCGTTTGTCGGGTGAGCCGAATCCTGCTTTGTAAAATTATGAAAACATCATACGAACGGAGTGAAAATCTGAAATGAAGCCGATCTCGACCCTTATTTCCGCGCTTCCCGGCTCTGTGGCTCAGGGACTTATATGGGGTATTCTTGCAATTGGCGTATACATTACATATAAGATACTTGACTTTGCCGACCTTTCCGTAGACGGTTCTCTCGGCACGGGCGGAGCTGTTGCCGTTGTTCTCATCATCAACGGATGTCCTGTTCCTCTGGCACTGTTCATAGCGTTTATCGCAGGCTGTGCTGCGGGACTTGTAACGGGTCTGCTGCACACAACTCTCGGAATACCCGCTATTTTGTCGGGGATCCTGACACAGCTGGCGCTGTATTCCATAAACCTTGATATCATGGGACAGGCAAACACGGCTATCAACGTGGATAAGTATCCTCTTATCGTGTCGCTCAGATTTATTCCCTCCACTATCATCAAGGGAGCACTGTTCATCGCGGCGATAATTGCCATTCTGTACTGGTTCTTCGGTACAGAGCTGGGCTTTACTATCCGTGCGACGGGCTGCAACAAGAGCATGTCAAGAGCGCAGGGCATCAACACGAAAAGCTCGACTGTCATTGCTCTTATCATCTCCAACGGTCTTGTAGGACTGGCGGGAGGACTTCTCGCACAGTATCAGGGCAACGCCGACGTAAATATGGGACGCGGCGCTATCGTTATCGGACTTGCCGCTGTCATCATCGGCGAGGTCTTAGGTGAGCTTATCCTCGGCAAGCATATGAATTTCGTAGGAAGACTGGCATTTACAGCACTTGGTGCAGTAATTTACTATATCGTTATCCAGATAGTTCTCTGGCTGGGACTTTCGTCACAGAACACAAAGCTTTTCTCGGCAATCGTAGTTGCGATATTCCTTGCTGTTCCGTATCTGCGGAAGCAGTCCAAGAGCTCGTTCAAGAAAGCTGGAAAGGCTTCAATGAAAGGAGCGGAAGGCAATGGCTAAGAATATGCTGGAGCTCCACGATATCCGCAAGACCTTCAATCCCGGTACAATAAACGAGAAGAAGGCACTCTGCGGCGTGGATATCACCCTTGAAGAGGGAGATTTTGTCACCATTATCGGAGGAAACGGCGCAGGAAAATCCACCACTCTTAACGCAATCGCGGGAGTGTGGCCTGTGGATTCGGGAAGCATAATCATCAACGGCGAGAATGTAACTGGACTTTCCGAGCATCAGCGCGCAAAGCACATAGGAAGAGTGTTTCAGGACCCAATGACCGGAACTGCGGCAACGATGGAGATTCAGGAAAATCTGGCGCTTGCGGCGCGCAGAGGGAAAAAGCGTTCTCTTGCGTGGGGCATTACCAAGAAAGAGCGGGAAGAATATCACGAGCTGCTTAAAATGCTTGATCTGGGTCTTGAGGACAGAATGACCTCAAAGGTGGGGCTTCTTTCGGGAGGACAGAGACAGGCGCTTACGCTGCTTATGGCTACGCTGAAAAAGCCGGAGCTGCTGCTTCTTGACGAGCATACTGCAGCCCTTGACCCGAAGACTGCCGCGAAGGTGCTGGAGCTTTCGGACAAGATCGTGGCGGAGAATAATCTGACGGCGCTTATGGTAACGCATAATATGCACCATGCGATAATTCACGGAAACCGCCTTATCATGATGAATAACGGCAGGATAATCTACGACGTGAAGGGCGAGGAGAAGAAAAACCTGAAGGTCGAAGATCTGCTGAAGAAATTCGAAGAGGCAAGCGGAACTGCGCTGGACAACGACAGAATGCTGTTTGAGTCGCAGAAGGCTGAATAAATTTATTCACTGATTATAAGAGCTGTTTTTGACGCTGCGTCAGAAATGGCTCTTTTTGCATTGACTTTACTATGGAATGGTGTTATAATGAATTCATCGAAAAATTGAAAAAGGGTGAGAATATGATAAAAACTATAGAAGAAGTTTTTAGCGATCTCTGTGATAAATATGGGAAGGCTTTCAATTGGACCATGATTCCATTTACCAAAGCAAAGGGCTCTTTTGTCGATGAACTAAAAAAAGAACTAGGATGTGATAATCCAGTGTTTCAGAAGGAGGTATATGCAGTTGCAAAATGTGAGTCAAATGATGATGTCTTATATCTGATAGGCGAAGGAAGTCATGAAGGTTTATGGAGGATATATCACTTAACATATTCGTATAACGATCCGAATAGCTTCCCTCGCTATGAAGAATTTACAAGCAGACAGGATGTCGGTTTATACATTGAAAAGATATTTGTTAAGGAACATCTATGATATAATTTTCCGGTTTGTTGAGAATAGATTGCAGTATGTATGTGATAATAAACAATTTTCAACATTGAATTTGCCGAAATGGTGCTTAAAACGTAAAACCTCAAAAAAAGTCGAAAAACCTCTTGACAAAAGTAAAAGAGTGTGATAAAATAAATTATGTTGTCACGGAGAACGG
>JBJFHQ010000083.1:0-3720 GCA_051893755.1 Oscillospiraceae bacterium | reverse complement strand
CTTTAATCTTCACTCTCATTCACCTCTCACTCGGCTACCTTAACGGTAACATAAGCCTCGTCGTTTACGGGGCGTCCGTCGAGCCAGAGGATACCCACAATGCCCTTCATTGCATACTCGGCATACTTTTCGTTGAGCACCTGCATTGTCATATCGGGATTTACGTTTGCCTTGTATGCTCTGCCGAAATCACCGAATAAGATAGGCGCTTTGCCTGCTTCGATGTTGTCCATAGCCTCGGAGACAAGTACGGGCTTGCCGAGGATAGTGCCCACATAGCCGCTTGTCATTTCGTTCTGGTGGAAGAGATACTGACCGTTGCCGTCCTTAAGCAGTCTTACGGCGCAGAGTGTATTGTTGCTCATAAGCCATGCGGCATTTCTCTGATATGAGGACTTAAGGCTGTGGAAGATCTTGACGATGTCATCGGCAATAAATGCAGCGGCAGGCAATGTATAAACTGTTCCGCCTGTGATAAGACCGAGAGGCTTAAGATTTCCGTCTCCCTTGATAACCGCTGTTTCTGTTTTTACTGTGAAATCATCGGTCATCTGATTATAAGCTTCCGAAACGATATCAAAGTTGTTCTGATTGATAAGCTCGAGGGAGAGCTTCACCAGAGAAGTCAGCTTGTGGTGGCCGATAGTGATAGTTGTAAACTTTGCATCGGAAGCAGTTATCTCTCCGATCTCGTCCGTCCAGCCTGCGGAGATCTTGTTTTCATTGTCCGCAATGATCTGCTTGTAATCACCCTTGGAATTTACAACAGTGATTCTGCCGACAATACCGCTGAGCTCTTCAACCTTGCGGATAATGTCTCTGGAAAACTCCGAAGGAACGATTCTGCCTGTGCTTGTAGTAGTCATTTCGTTAGAGCGGAGCTCCTTGCCTCTGATATAGTCGCCTATGACCTCTGCGGCGGCTCTCTTTTCCTCGCCGTTCTGCTCCTGTTCCTGCGTTCCTGCGGCGATTCTGAGCTCTTCGGCTCTCTGCTCCGCCTGAATAGTGCTGTCAATGCGACTGACCTCATCGGAAAGCTTGTCAAATTCCGTCTTTTCCTCGTCGGAAAGAGCTCTGTTTTCGGTCTTTGCGCCGCCGAGAAGAGCGTCCAGCTGCTCCATTAGAGCGCCTCTCTGTTCGTGAAGCTTCTTAAGTTTGTTCATAGGTTTACCTCCTGTATTTTTGTTTTTAGATATAAAAAAAGCACCCCGCTTATCGATTAAGCGGGACGCTTTTGAGACATATTAAGTTATTTCTTGCATTTTTCACACACTGGGATAGGTATTATATGCCTTTCCAGTAAGCTATTTCTTTTTCGGCAAATTTTGATAAGAACCAGTCTGCCGAATGTCCATCACAGTTTTTTAAGCCGTAAACATTTATAGCAGCATCTAACAGCAGTGGAGAAGCTGGAAGCTTCGGCACCATACTGTCGCAATCAAGAAGGCTTTTAAGAGGGTCCTTGTCTTTAAACTCTTTGTCGTGCCTGTCAATTTCAGAAATTGCTTTTATAATAATCTCTGAAATCCTGCAAACAGTATCGGCATCGTGTTTTTCAATAGCCAATTTCTGTTCATCTTCAAGCAAAAAGATTTGTTGAAACAAAGTCTTCGTTGAAATATCATAGCCATTATCCGAACGTTGTGCCATGTTTTCACCTCCTTTCCAAGTTGTTGCAAAAAATGTAGTAAAAAGGAATTATTTCCGCAAAGATTGAGAGTATACTTATAATTTTGCCAACAGAATAGCGGCATTCGATAACAAAACGGTAGTGTTTAATAAACAGCCCGAAAACATCAGAATTAGTTTCTCGCGACTGCTTTATCATTTCGTCAAAAAACTTTCTGATATAGTCTCCGCAAGTGGCTCTAACTAAAATACCTTTTTCCAAATAATCATTTCCTTTCGTTTTGGCATAAAAACAGCGCATACCCTTCCGGGTGTGCGCATGAGAAAACCGCCCATTTCTGAGCGGTTCGTGTGTTATTATGCGTGGTCATCGCTTTCAATTTTTACACAATACAGTCGGGATGTTCGGCTGACCATTTTTCCAGATATTCATCAACAGTAATATTGTTTTCCAAACACTCTTTTACTGTTTCAAGTTGAATATCAAGTATCATCCATTCAGGCGGCAAAGCAAACACTTCACCGAATTTTTTTTGATACTCATCAGATAGTAAATCTAATTCCGCCTTATCGTTGCAGTATTCTTTGAATTCATCACGTGACATCATTAGTTTGCTTTCTCCTTCCATTAATAGATTTTGCCAATATTTCAACTGATGCTGAAGATCTTGGCATTTCAGCTCTTAGTATAGAATCCGCTTTTGAATTCATTATTCGAGATTGCATGATTTCTGCTAACGCTTCTGTTTCCCTTGTACCGCTGATTTTAAAATAGTTTGCATCATGACCGCCATATATTTTAATTCCTGTTGAACCGTAGACCATATCCGATATATTAACTGTGCCGTTTGTTTTTGCATTGTTACCATATTTAGAATTAAACGCTGCTAGTCCTTGTTTCCCCTTTGCATCTTTGCTAAGTTTTGCATCATTGGGACAATATTTAAGAACAAAGGCTTTTGAATCGTTGTTTAAAGCAGATAGCAACGTTTCAGACGACTGTGAAGCATACCAATTACCGTTTTCACTATTATGAAAATCAATATAATGCCCTATTTCGTGGAGTGCAGTTCGTTCAAAATCTTGTGGATCTTGTCTGCGCTTTTCCAGTCCGATCTTTGTTATTACTACAGTATCAGTTTGAGGGCTGTAATATGCCTTATCTCTCTTTGTAGAGCTTGATTTGAATTTGACATCATTTATGCACGATGCGTACAACTCTGCAATATCCTTGTTATCACATCGTTCTATATCATCGCACATCTTATCATATACTTCCTTACCGCAGAATTTGGCGGCTGATGATTTATAGTCTCTTTCAATCTTTACTCCATTATACGGTCTTTTATCCGAATTGTCAAGAACTTTTTGTTCTTCAATATACTTTTGATACATGCTGTCGATTTCTTCATCAGAATATCCTTTGTTAATTTGCACCCCGTATGCTTTACCACCTTTTGGAACAACAATCATACCACCACCGCCTCCTCCGCCGCCAGAGCAGAACCGACCATTACTCGGGTCGTGATAAGGATTATATCTCAATTCAAGCAACTTCATAGCCCGTTCGTAATAGCTGTAATCGGGAGAGGGTGCTTCATTTTCGGGAGAATTATCCATATCCTCAACCACCTCATCGGCTAAGCTTCTCTGCTCTTCGGGCTCATTTTCGTCAAGTCCAAAAGCACGTACATTTCTGGGTCTATAAATACTCTTTTTCCGATTCGCGCCCCATCCTTTCTCATTAAAAGGATTGCCAAGTTCATAATCAATTTTGGGCTGTGATTTATACTTGTTTTTCAATTCTGATACTTCATCATCATTTATTGGGGAGGCGTTTTTCCCGAACGCTTTGCTCAAACCACCTTCTGATTTTATTCTTTTCTGCATATTATCAGGCAATCTTTCGGTGTAACCATTTGAGTTAATCGAGAAATACTGCCCGTTCTGCTCTATATACATTCTCTTTTTTCCGTCAGTACCAACATAAGAAATGCCTTTATATTTTTCGTTTGCAGCCGCTTCATTCTTCGGAGCATCTACAACATAGTATCCTTTTCCTTTCTGTCCCTTCTCAACGACAAGAACACC
>JBJFHQ010000082.1:0-3725 GCA_051893755.1 Oscillospiraceae bacterium | reverse complement strand
GCGCATTTGTCAAAGGGTCAATCTCCGTTTCAAGGGCATTGAGCAGCATTTTTGCCGATATTCCGGAATTATTGCCCGATATATCATTTTCATAAAGAGAACGACCCGCATTTGTCGTGAAAATAATTATGGTATCTCTGAAGGAGACGTGTGGTGAGGAGGTCAAAGCATCTGCGGAAAAGCCCTCGTCCTCCTGACGAAGGACATTGTTTTCGGCAGCGATCTTACGTGTCTCCAGATATCTGTCGGTAACAATGCCTGCGTCCAGCAGCTGATAGAATATCTGGATAGTCTTTTTATGGGATTTCTCAAACTCGTCAAAAAGCAGGATGCAGTGAGGATTATCCTTGACAAAGCTGGTCAGCTTGCCGGGCGAGGAGTTTTTCCAGGTGTAATCGAACCCGATAAGCCCTTCATAGGCATGCTCATCGGAAAATTCGGACATATCAAACCTTTTATAGGGTATCCCGAGAAGCTCGGCAGCCTGTTCTGCAAGATAGGTCTTTCCGACTCCCGGAGGGCCTGCAAATGTGAACACGGCGCGGGGACGCTTTCTGGAAGTATCCGAAGCAGCGAGCACCTCCGCATTGAAAAGTCCCTCTGCCACAACATGAACTGCATGTTCCTGACCAAGCACTGTCTTCAGCAGCGTTTCACGCATATCGTGGATACGCTTTGCCATCTGTGTAAGTTCGGTGCGGCGCTTTTCCTTTGCAGAGGTATGCGGTATTTTTTCTGCTTTGAGCATAGCCTCCGGATTGACATCGGAGCTTTGCGCTTCCTTGTCCGCCTTTTCAGGACCGAGCTGCAGTGTACGCATAAACAGCGACAAAAAGCTGCAGACAGTTTTATCGTCCCAGAACGACGACTGCCTTTTGCATTCGTTCATCAGCTCTTCATATTCCTCATCAGAGCATTCTATCATATAGCGTATGCGTGGGTCGCTGTGCGATGGAGCAAAATCCTCAAAGGCGTCAAGATATTCCTTCGCCTTTTTGGCGTCATTGGAAAACCTTATCGACGGGTTTTCCAGCTTTATTTCCGACAGAGCCTTAAAATGCTCCAGCTGTTCCTCTGTGAGCATATCAAAGAGAAAGGCATTTTTGTCGCATGCTCCGAAGAGCCCCGCCTTATCCTTGGAAAGGAAGGCTGCGGGGAAGGGTGTTCTGTTTTCATATATGAGCTCATGATCCAGATGGAAGATGCGGCAGGAGCATTCGTCCCATACAAGTACGCTGAATTCGTCGGGACTCATGCAGCAATGCACACCCTCAGGCAGAAGAGCATCGATTTCTTCGGGGATGCAGTCTACAGATAAACGTGGTCTTTCCTTTAAAACGCTGCTGCTTTCGATCCTGCGGCTTTCTATATCAAAGACCAGTCTGTGGCTTTTCTTTCCTTTTTCCGTATAGATATAGAGCTTGCTTAAGGAGCTGTCAAATTCAAGCTGTGAGATGATGCTGCCGCTTTCAACGGCTGACTTGCACAGACATTCCAGATCTTCGGCTATCAGGACATAAAAGACATCATCACAAGCTGCGGCAATATATGCCGAATCATAGCTGAAAGCAGCAGTTTTTATCCTGATATCACTCTCTTTTATGCAGAAAACCGAGGGGGCTGTCTTTTTGCAGAATTTCGCCAGCTTCTTTTTCTGTCCGAAGTAATAAGGTCCCTTTCCCAGAAAGGGTATCTGTGCCATTTTATCTATTGCAGACAGCGCTGCGGCGTAGTTCTGTTTATTCATCGCATTCAGAAACTCCGCGATGCAGCTGTCATATCTCTTCTGATACTGAATGAGCTCGGCGCAGGACGCAGTTTTATTGAACGACGGTCTGCAGCGGTCATTTTCGGGCATTTTATATACGGTCACATATTCAATGCCGTCGGACACCGCAAACAAAGCTCCGTCGGGGCTGAAGCTGTACCGCAGGCTGTCGGTCGGGAGCACGAAATCGCATAAGCGGCAGCCTTTTTTGTAGAGACATGCTCTGTTATTAACGGCTCTGACAGCGATACTGTCATCCTTTGGCGAGCTTTTGATGCAGACCCAGCCGTCGGATCCGGGAACATCATCAAAGCAGTCATATTCGCAAATCAGGCTGAAATTCACGGTATCATATACCTTTGCCCTGCCGTCCACACACAGAATGCTCTTTCCGTCCTTATTAAAAAGAATTTTTTCCGGGCAGCAGTTTATGCCGCCTGCAATGGAAATGGAATATGTACGCCGTATCTCGCTGATATAGTCATCACAGTCCCTTACATTTTCTTCCCTGAGCTGTCTGCACAGCTCCTTATAATACAGGCTTCCAGTTCCGACAAGATATACTCCGTAATTGTACATGCTTTCCGGATGACGGGGCATATATCCGAGAGCCTTCTGCCAGTATTCGACAGCTTTTTCCTCTTCGCCGTTATCCAGGAAGCATATTGCTCTGTTGTTGAGAAAATCTGCAATTTCATCCGATTGATCATCATTCTGCAGATATACCTGTTCATATTTGCGGCCTCCCAATGAGCTGCTTTCATACCGATGAATAAGAGAACTGCATGCAGTACATATATCGGTACGCTTTTCGGGGTCTGTATCCAGACACAGCTTCAGAAATGCCTGTATATCCTCGGTGGGAGTTATCCTGCAGGAAGAGAAGATCTCATTGCAGCATACTCCCGCTTCTATTCCGTCGTCCCAGGTCATCCTTCCGGAATACATTGCCAGCACCGTCACTGCCCATGAATACATATCGCTGCTGACAGTAACAGCTGCGCCGTTTTTCTGCTCGGGAGAGCAGAATTTATCGGTAAAGCCACCCCGTCCCGACGCAGACAGACCAAAATCCGTAAGCTTAACATCGCCGTTTTCGGCAATAATGATATTGTCGGGCTTCACATCCCCGTGGATAACGGGCGGGACATGAGAATGAGCAAACCGCAGCCCGTACAGTATCTGTATCGAAATATCAAGTATCTTCAGCTGTACTTCCGTCTCTGACCCCTCATAAAGCCTGCCCGAGCTTATGAACGCGTCAAGGCTCTGACCCTCTGTCCATTCGGAAAAGATAACAGGTCTGCCGTCTATTTCACGGACATAATAGCAGCTGTTTATATATGGATTTGCCCCCAGCTCGGTCCACAGTCCGCACTCGCGGACAATAGCCTCCATATCATTTTTGTCGGTGAAAACATCCTCACGGGGGATCTTCATTGAAATATCCATATCCCAGTCAATATGATGCACCTTGTAGATAACATATGTTCCGCCCGATTCGCAGGGTCCTGAGACCACACGGTATTTGCCGGCAATTATCGTTCCAACAGGTATTTTCTTCATAAGGTACCCCTTTCGTTCTTATGATAACGGTCTCAGAACCTGTCTTCATAAAAAATGTGTGCGGATCTTCGAACGTCGGAAACGATGGCTTCGCCTTTGATCAGCGCTTCCTTAACGCAGTCTGCGGCAAAATTTGCGAAACGACGTGCGCACATGCTTATGAAGAAAGGTTCTTAATACTCATGGTTTTATTATACACTATTTTTCTGCAATTTGCAAGATTGTTTTCCAATAATTACATCTGTTTATCACAGGCAGCGGCAGGCTATTGACAATCGTGTCAATATATGGTATATTTATAGCATAATATTTTTTTCACAGATTATTAACAGAGCATTATATTGCTCCCCCAATTAACTGATGAAGATTTATGCGCAGAACCGCTGACGAA
>JBJFHQ010000081.1:0-17212 GCA_051893755.1 Oscillospiraceae bacterium | reverse complement strand
ATCACCGCAGTCGAGGGCGATTTCGCTTTTCTGTGCGACGGGAAGTCCCGTAAGCTCGATAAACCCAAGAAAAAGCGTTTAAAACACCTGAGATTTACCAATACTGTGATCAGTACAGAAGATCTGACCGATAAAAAGCTCAGAAGAGTTATCGGAGAATATACCGGTAACATAAGCAAATCCGAAACCGAAAATCCGTAAGGAGGCGTTATACGCTTTGTCTAAGGAAGATGTAATTGAGATCGAAGGAACAGTTGTAGAGGCTCTTCCGAACGCGACCTTCCAGGTTGAGCTTTCAAACGGACACAAGATTCTTGCCCATGTTTCCGGTAAGCTGAGAATGAACTATATCAGAATCGTTCCCGGCGACAAGGTAACTGTTGAGATGTCGCCGTATGACCTCTCTAAAGGCAGAATTACATGGAGAGCAAAATAAGCGGATAAATTCTGCACAAGTAAACCAAATCACGATAGTAGGAGGAATTATCAATGAAAGTAAGACCTTCAGTTAAGCCTATCTGCGAAAAGTGCAAGGTAATCAAGAGAAAAGGCAAGATCATGGTTATCTGCGAAAATCCTAAGCACAAGCAGCGTCAGGGCTAATAAACCAACAAATAACAGCTCGTACACATTTTGTACGGTAATTTTTAGCGGAGGTGTATTGAATAATGGCACGTATTGCCGGTGTTGACCTTCCCAAGGATAAGAGAGTAGAAATCGGACTTACTTATATCTACGGAATCGGTCGTAAATCTGCTGACACAATTCTTGCAAACACAGGGGTAAACCCCGATACCAGAGTAAAGGATCTCACTGAGGACGACGTGGCTAAGCTGCGTGAGTATATCGACCACAACTACATGGTTGAGGGCGATCTCAGAAGAAGCGTTGCTCTTAATATCAAGAGACTTGTTGAAATTGGCTGCTACAGAGGCGTTCGTCACCGCAAGGGTCTCCCCGTAAGAGGTCAGAGAACCAAGACTAACGCAAGAACTCGCAAGGGTCCTGTAAAGACAATCGCTAACAAGAAGAAGTAAGGAGGACAAAAGTATGGCACAGGCTAAGAAGACGACTGTCAGAAGACGTCGTGAGCGTAAGAATATTGAAAATGGCGCTGTTCATATCCAGTCCACTTTCAACAATACGATCGTAACTATCACAGATACTCAGGGAAATGCTATCTCCTGGGCATCTGCAGGCGGCCTCGGTTTCAGAGGCTCCAAGAAGTCCACTCCCTTCGCAGCTCAGACTGCTGCTGAAACTGCAGCAAGAGCAGCTATGGAGCATGGTCTTAAAACAGTAGAGGTTTACGTAAAGGGCCCCGGAGCTGGCCGTGAAGCAGCTATCAGAGCTCTTCAGACCGTAGGTCTCGAGGTCAAGCTCATCAAGGACGTAACTCCTATCCCTCACAACGGATGCCGTCCTCCCAAGAGAAGACGTGTCTAATTTATCGGAGGTGTTATTGAAATGGCAGTTAATAAAGATCCTATCTTAAAGAGATGCCGCTACTTCGGCATCAGCCCCATGGTTATGGGCGTTTCCAAGGAGTCCAAGAGAAACCCCGGCGCCAATAACAGAAAAAAGGTTTCCGAATATGGCATGCAGCTGAAGGAAAAGCAGAAGCTGAAGTTCATCTACGGCGTTATGGAAGATCCCTTCCGCCATTATTTCGAGATCGCTAACAAGATGGAGGGTAAGGCCGGTGATAACCTTATCACTATCCTCGAGTCCAGACTTGATAACGCAGTTTACAGAATGGGCCTTGCTCTTACAAGACGTGAGGCAAGACAGCTCGTTACTCACAGACACTTTACCGTAAACGGCAAGCGCATCAATATCCCTTCTTACAGACTTAAGGTCGGCGATGTTGTGGCTCTCTACGAGGGCAGCAGAAGCAGCGCTAAGTTCAAGGACGTTGTTGAGCAGACCGCCGGCAGAGTAACTCCTCTCTGGCTTGAAGCTGATAAGGATAACTTCTCTGCAAAGGTTGTCCGCATGCCCGGCATGGAGGACATCGACTACGAGACTGAGACAAGCCTTGTTGTTGAGCTTTATTCCAAGTAATAAGCTTCTCGCTTATTATTTCACTACGACGCGAATTAGGAGGGTTTTGTAAATGCTGGAAAAAATAGTTACGCCGGAAATTGAAACCGCAAAGCTCGAAAGCAACGGAACATACGGTATGTTCGTACTCGCTCCGCTGGAGCGCGGCTATGGTACAACTCTCGGCAACAGCCTGAGACGAGTGCTGCTCTCCTCGCTTCCGGGTGTCGCAGTTACATCTGTAAAGATCGAAGGCGTACACCACGAATTATCTACAATCCCCGGAGTTAAGGAGGATGTCACTGAGATCATCCTTAACCTTAAAGGCTTGACTGCAAAGCTTTACGGCGAAGCGCCCAAGACGGTATATATCCAGGCGGAGGACGAATGCGTCGTTACCGCAGGCGATATCAAGACCGATTCCGAGGTGGATATCCTTGTGCCTGATATGCACATCGCTACCCTCGGCAAGGACGCTAAGCTGTATATGGAAATTGTACTGGATAAGGGCAGAGGCTATGCTCCCGCAGAGAAGAACAAGCGCCCCGATCTCCCCGATACCATTGCAGTTGATTCCATTTACACGCCTGTACTGAAGGTAAATTACCGCGTCGAGGATACTCGTCTCGGTAACGTTACGGACTACGATAAGCTTATCCTTGAGGTGTGGACCGACGGTACCATCTCCGCTAAGGAAGCCGTGTCCCAGGCAGCCAATCTCCTCAACGAGCACCTGAAATTATTCATCAATCTTTCCGATGAGTCCTCTATCACAGAGATAATGGCGGAAAAGGATGAAAAGGGTAAAGAAAAGATCCTTGAGATGACCATTGAGGAACTTGACTTGTCAGTACGTTCATTCAACTGCTTGAAGCGTGCGGGAATTAATACTGTTGACGATCTGGTCAATAAGTCCGAAGAAGAAATGATGAAGGTTAGAAACCTTGGTAAAAAGTCCTTCGACGAGGTTAGGGAGAAAATGGCTTCACTGGGCCTGAATCTCTCCTCCGAGGACGACAGCTGAAATTAATTGTAAGGAGTGATCATAATGCCGGGAACAAGAAAGCTGGGCCGCACAAGCGACCACAGAAAGGCTATGCTCAGAGCTATGGTGACTTTCCTCCTCGAGAACGGAAAGATCGAGACCACAGTTACAAGAGCTAAAGAAGTTCGTTCTATGACTGAAAAGATGATTACAATAGCTAAGACTAACGATTTACATTCAAAGCGTCAGGTTCTTGCATATGTAACTAAGGAAGATGTTGTAAAGAAGCTGTTCGATGAGATCGCACCTAAGTATGCGGACAGAAACGGCGGCTATACAAGGATCTACAAGATCGGTCCCCGCCGCGGCGACGCTGCTGAGATGGCTATTATCGAGCTGGTTGACTGATTCTGAATATGCTTTTTCATCGCTCTTCGGAAATCTCCGAAGGGCGATTTTTTGCTTGACTTATGCTTTTTTATGTATTATAATGGGGTTATCGATATGACGAAAAAGGGGATATATTTATGAAAAGAAACCGTGTTATTGCTGCATGTATCACAGCGCTGCTTCTGTCGGGCTGCGGAGCACAGCCGAATACGGAGGAGGCCGCGGCTGTGACCGAAACGGTGACTGAAATTGAGTCTGTTTCCGAAACTGCGGCACTGTCCGCAGCTGTGACCGAGGCGTCCGAGGAGATCACCGATGAAGCTCCGCAGGAATGCAGCTGGGTCCTTGACAGGACAGCATCTGCTTACGAGCTTTTCCAAGCAGATGATACTGCAACAGCCTGCCTTCTCGGTGAGCCGAGCGAAAATATAACCGTCTGGGGCGCTTTCTGCGACGAGAGCAGGAGGTGGAAGGACCCGCTTATCAGCATAGAATCTGAAATGAATGAATATGTGATAATCGAGCATGACGGCGTTCTTGATGAGGTGCCCGTCAACTGGACTACAAGATTTTTAGAGGATCCTCCCGAGTTTGAGCTTATTGATGCCGACAGGGACGGCTCCGACGAGCTGGTAATGATACGCTATTACTACGGCGGAACGGCGTGTATGCTTGAAGAGCTTACTGTGTTTAAGTCGGAGGACGGACACTATGTAAAATATATTCCCGATGAGCAGCATATGCTTGCAGACTGCGTTACCGCAGAAATGGATAAGGATACAGGGCTGTCTGTGCTCAGAAACAAGGACGGCTCCATTGAGTATGCCTGCTATTCCCCACACTGCGCCGGCGTGGAGGACGAGCTGATCTACGGTACGGTAATTGATTATTATGTGTCGGACGGGCAGATCTATCAGAGCCTCGGACTGTACAGAAACAACACCGCCTCATGGCTGTGCGCCCTTAACAGGAAAATTGATTTTAAGGACGGAGCCTTTACATGCACAGACATCGGCTTTGACTATGAGCTTGAGCCCGACGACATCAGCACCGTTGAAGAGGTCACCATTTCCGAGGACGCAAGGGCTGCGTATAAGGAGTATCTTGACGGTAATGGTGAGGTATACGGCGTCTGCTTTGAGGATATGAACAACGACGGCACGGCTGAAATGATAGTTGGGACAAATCCTTTCGGCTTATGCAGGGTCATTAGCTTTGGGGGCGGTGAGCTGAAAATACTTGATGTGGACGTTGTGTCCGTGTGGGGCGGCACATGGGCGATAAGGGACGACTGGGGCAGAAATGTTGTACTCAATCAGGAGCAGTACGGCTCTACATACGGTGCGGCGGGCTATCAGTGCTGGAACGTGTACACTTGGGACGATGACCGTATGGAATATACTGCGGCGTTCAGATATGAACGTGAGGGCAGGGAATATATTGAGGGCGAGTCTTCTTTGGAGGACTGCTATGGTCAGGCTTATCTTAACGGCGAGCCCATTGATGAGGCTAAGAGCAGCCTTATCCTTAAGGCGCTTACCTTGCTGTCGGAGCAGAATAGCGGATTTGACTATGTTGTGCGCTGCGATGACGACGGAAATGTTACTGATGAATATACTTCCTATATAACAGAATATCTTGGCTGAATATCTCCGCTTCGCAGACCCTTGTCCGCGGGGCGGCTTTTTTGTCTGCACTTTGATCGGAGATCAGTATTCGGAATGATAAAATTGCTAATATGCGACATAAAGCTTTGTTCAAAATTGACATAAGTAACAAAAAATAAGCGCCTTCCTTGACAAATGGACGGATTTGTAGTATTATATAATTATGTAGGAGTATATACAAGGGATAAGTGCGCTTATCGCTCCGCATATAGATAGAATTTAACGTGTGTATGAATATTTTTTGAAAGGACCGACATGCCTTGGGAATGTCTAAAGGAACCAAAAAAGCCTTGAAAAAAGCCGTGAAAAAGAAAAATAAACGGCGCAGAGGCAGCTGGCTTTTTATTCAGCACGGCGACAGCATCAGCGAGGTGTTCAGCAAGCTCCTTACGCAGTTTGCGGTGCTCGTGCTTATCGCCTGCGGAGTTATCCTGTTAAATGAGCTCCGCATCTCACTGAATACAAAACAGCTCAACTCAAACCTTAAAGAGATCTGGCAGTCTTATAAGACCGAGCTGGGCGACTCCCTTTCCGAGCTTGGTATCGGCGAGGAGCCCGAAATACTTCCCGCAGCCGAGCAGCTGCTGGCTATCAACCCCGATACTGTGGGCTATCTGTACATCGACGGGACCGATATCTCTCTCCCGGTGGTTCAGAGAAAGTCCTCCGACGGGAACAGCTACTACCTTAAGACCGCCTTCGACGGCTCCGCTAATAAGGCGGGCACCATATTCCTCGACTACCGCGCCGAGCTTACCGCTAAGAAGCGCTCCGATGTGCTTACCCTTTACGGTCACAATCAGCGTGATATGACCATGTTCGGGGAGCTTAAATACTACAAGAACGATCTCGATTTTTATAAAGATCATCCGACTATCAACTTTTCCTCGAATTACTCCGCGGATGTTTACAAGATCTTCGCTTACTTCGTTATCGAAACAAGAGAGGATCAGACCGCGGACGGAAATGTTTTTAAATATCATAATTACATCGACCTTGACAGGAGTTCATATAAGGAATTCATCGACAACATTATGGAACGCTCCCAGATAATCACCTCTGTGGACGTTGAATACGGCGACGAGTTTCTGGTGCTTTCTACCTGCTCCAGCGAGTTTGAGGATTCAAGATTCGTCGTGTTCGCCCGCAGGACCCGCAAGGGTGAGGACCCTGACGTGGACACCTCCTCGGCAGTGATAAATTCTGCCGCGAAAGAGCCCGACTGGGACGTAATTTACTAAATCAGGAGAATCTCATGCCAATAGATAACAAAGATAAAAATACATCGGGCGGCTCCCGGTTTGCCGCTTCCTCGGACAAGCCCAAGAGCAGCTTCGCCGAAAGCTTTATCCCCTCAAAGGAGGACAGCGGCAAGGTCAAGGCTCGCAAGATAGCTGTGCTTATCGTTATAATCGCACTGCTGGCGGCGCTTGTGTTCTTTCTCGTTTCTCTTATGTCGGGCTCCCGCAAGGACAGCCCCGACGCCGCAGAGGGCACCGAGCTTGAAACCAACGTTATCACCGAGGTCACTACCGTTACTACCACTGTGACTACCGTTCCCGAGACCGAGACGGAGACCGAGACTACTACCACGCCTCCCCCGCCTCTCGTTATGAGGGACGATATCATGTCCTATGTGGACCAGAATCCCGATACAGCGGGCTGGCTCAAGGTGGACGGCACCTCTGTCAACAGCGTTATCCTTCAGGGCGAGGACAACGACTTCTACCTGAATCACAGCTTCTACGGGGGCAGCAGTCAGGCAGGCTCGTTATACGTGGACTTCCGCTGCATTATCAACGACTACGATTTCAACCAGTCGGATAATGTGACTATCTATGGTCATAATCAGGCGGACGGCTCCATGTTCGGAACTCTGCAGTATTACAAGGTCACTAAGCAGAATACAAGCAGGTTCTCCTTCTACAAAGAACACCCCACCTTCACCTTCTCGAATCTTTACGAGGAGTATACATATAAGATAGTTGCTATGTTCGTTTCCGAGTCCAGCTCATCTCAGGCAAGGGACGGGGAGATATTCGATCCCCACAACTTCGTGAGATTCAGCTCCGACAGCTCGGACAAGCGCAGCTTTGAGAATTTCGTCAAAAACATCAACGAACGCACCGAAATTCTCACAGGAGTGGACATCGAAGAGGGCGACAAGTTTATGACCCTTTCTACCTGCTCCAATGAATTTGATAACTCACGCTTTATCGTTATCGGAAGAAGAGTGCGCGACGGCGAGAGCCCTGAGGTCGATACCTCCCTCGCACAGCTTAATCCGAACGTCAAGGAGCCCGACTGGAACTACATCTACTACGGCAATTGACGCAGCATAGATTGGAGATCAATATGTCAGAAGAAAAAAAAGAACAGGACAGCGAAAAAGAGCCTGCCGATAATAAAAATCATGTGGGCGGATTCTTTGACAGCCTTATCGCCGATTTTTCACTTGATGATCTGCCTGCTTCGGACAGCAAAAAGGATTCGTCCGACGAGGACGACGGCGAGGTCGTTGTTGAGACCGTTGAGGGCATTACCCTTGAAACTCCCGAGGAGCAGCGCGAAGCTGCCGATACCGAATCGGTGGTCCTGTTTGATCTTGACGACCCGATGTCCGTTTCAGAGGACGTCACCGAAAGCTCCGACGATGATGAAGAGCCTCCCGCTAAAGAGCAGGAGCCTGAAAAGGTAAGCTTCTTCCGCGGGCTGTTCCCCATGAAGGGCGACAGCGTCTGGGAGATAATACGCAAAATAATATTCCTTATCGCCGTTATCGTGTTCATCACCGCGGCGGTGCTGCTGATAATAAATCTCGTACAGTCCAGGCAGGCTGTGGAGGACCAGAAAAAGGACGAGGAAATTATCGTGACAACTGTGGCGACCACTATCGACGAAAACGGCGAGGTCGTTACCATTCCTCCCACAGAAGAGGAAATTTTAGAGCATAATTTCTCCGTAATGGAATATTATAAGAATATAAACCCCGATGTGGTGGGATTTATCGAGCTGGAGGGCTGCGGCATCGCTCAGCCTGTGGTCCAGACCGATGACAATGACTACTATCTCACCCACACCTACTATAACGGCGTTAATCAGGCGGGCTCTATCTTCATGGACTACCGCTGCACCGTTACAGAGGATTACGTTTCTCCGAATATCGTGCTTTACGGTCACAATCAGCGTGACGGCACCATGTTCGGCAACCTTAAGAAATACAAGTATGACCTTGATTTCTACGCAGAGAATCCTGTGGTGACATTCAATACCGAGTTTGAATCGGGTCAGTATGTTATCTTCGCATTCTTTGTTACCAATACACTCGAAAAGCAGGACAGCAGGGGAGAGGTCTTTCATTATCATGATTACATCGAGACCCTCTCTAACCCCGGCACCTTCGGCTGGTATATGAGCCAGGTCAACAGGAGAAATCAGATAATCTCTCCCGTGGACGTTACATACGGTGACCGTCTGCTGGTACTTTCTACCTGCTCCAATGAATATGCCGACTCCCGCTTTGTGGTGTTCGCAAGAAAGCTCCGCGAGGGCGAAACGGTGGATTCCTTCGACTTTACCAAGGCAAAGCTCAATGAAAATGCCAAGGGCATCGACTGGAATGCTATCCTTTCCGTTCCGACAAGGGCACCTGCTGCGACTACAGTGACCACCTCCGAGAGCGAGACCTCCGAGACTACCACAGTCCCAGAGTCCGAGACCTCCGAGGAGGAAACTACATCCGGACGCAGAAGAAAGACTACCGCCGAACAGACGGAGGAGACAACTACCGTTTCCACTTCTGCTGAGGGCACGACTGTTCCCGTGACGGAGGAAACTACGGCAAAGACTAAGAAGACTACCGCTTCTCAGACGACTGCTTCCGTGGAGGAAACTACCGAAACTACCACTGTTTCCGAGACTGCGGCGACTACTACCACTACTACGCCGTATACTACTCCGCCGCCGCATCCTGTCAGTGAGCCTCCGACAACGACAGCTGCTCCGATCACCACTGCTCCGCCTGCGGAAACAACGGCTCCCGTTCAGCCCGAATCCTCTGCGCCCGCGGAAACGCCCGCACAGACCCAGCCCCCCGCTCCTTCCGAGGACAACGGGGCGGCAGATACCTGACCTAAGACCGCATATTGCTTGGATAGAATGGAGATAGGCTTTGTATGTCCAAAGAGAAAGAAAGGGCAAAAAAACCGCATTACGATATCGACAACAGAGGTGGCTATGACTATGCCCCCCGCAGCCGCGCCGCTTCGTCGGAGCGTATAGCTGACGGGAATGGCAAAAAGCGCATAAGTCCTGCTTTTATAATTGCTGTGCTCGTGCTTGCGGCATGCTTTGTCGTTCTGGTCTGGTACTTCTACACCTCCTACGAGGCTAAAAAGAATAACCAAAAGATCTCCGATATCTACAACAATACCACGCAGTACCGCGTGATACACGCTTCCGACGAGGACGCTCCCGACAGTACGGCGGAAACTTCCGCCCCCGATACGGACGGCTCCGAGGACGGCACTGTTACCGAGATAGTCAGAGAGCCACTGGTAATAACTCCCTCGGCTCAGGAGCTGCTGAACATCAATCCCGATACCGTCGGATATGTGACGATCCCAGGCATTATCGAGGAGGTCGTTGTTCAGGGCGACGACGACAAGTATTATCTCACCCACAATTTCTACGGCGAGACCCGCCAGTGCGGCACCTGCTTCGCGGATTACCGCAATAACGTAAATGATTATCCCGACCTCCAGTCTGACAATATCGTCCTCTATGCACACAATCAGAAGGACAACTCCATGTTTGGAAATATGGATTATTACCGCTGGAATTATAATTACTGGCAGGAAAATCCTTTTATATATTTCAGTAACAACTACGAGGAAAGCATCTATGTGATAATTTCTTCCTTTGTTACTAACGCTCTCCCCGAGCATGACGACGGCAATGTCTTTGATTATTGGAATTATATTGATTTCAATGACACGTATTCCTATGATGCGTTCGTTTCCGAAATAACAAAGCGCAGCACTATCATCACCGGGGTGGACGTTCAGCCGACAGATAAGTTTCTTACTCTTTCCACCTGCTCCACAGAGTGGGACGAGTCCCGCCATGCTATTGTCGCAAGACGGCTCCGCGACGGGGAAACTATCGACGACTTTGATACCTCAAAGCTGCAGATCAATCCAAATCCGAAATGGCCCGCTATATACTATAAATATCACGGCGGCTCATATACGGAATAAACAAACGAAAGAGATAACAGTACACCCATGGCAAGTCCTGCGGGCAAAAAAAGATATCCCCCGCATGGCAGAACAAATAGAAAACCTCTGCCCATAGACGAGCCGAAACAAGAGCTTTCCGCGCAAAACAGACCCGGAAGCTCCGAAATAGGGTCTATATCCGTGCAGCCCATGGATATATCTGCGGACCCGTGAAAGGATTCTGTTAAAAATGAAGCTTAAACACGTACTTAACGGCATAGCCGCTCTCCTGACTGTGGGAATGTTTTACACCTTCTCATTCTGCATGGTGCAGGACGTCCATGAGGAGGATATCGCCTCCGATTACTTCTATGCCGCAAATTCCGAGGAGACCGTTCCCGCCGAGGAGCTTCCCGTTCCCGACGATGAGGCTGTTTCCGACGAGACCGCTGCGGTGCTGCAGGCAGGACTTTCTTCTGTCAAGCCTAAGGCTCCCGCACAGATAATCATTCCGAAGGCAGTCCCCGATGTTGACGAGCTTATCTCGTCCGCACCCAGACTGGACTCCGATCCCGACGAGATCACCGACGAGAATTACGACGAGAACAGCGTGCTCTACAGCGGCTTCTCCGATAGTGAGCTGGATAAGCTCTTTAAGGAGGAGGATAACGTATACGAGTATCAGAGCGCTTCTGCTTCGGCTTCCGAAAGCCGCAGCAGCGCAAAGTCTGCCAAGAAAAGCTCCGCTTCGGAGGGCAGCACGGCATCTTCTGCTCCGAGCAGCGGAAATATCACCGCCGAGGATATAAACAGAGGCTATCTTGAAGCAAGCCCCTCCGTTTATGCGGCAACTCACGGCGAAAGCTATGTTTCCGAATATAAGGAGGACGTTCAGTCCGCAGTTCTTCCCGAGCCTGATTCCGACTACAGCTTCTCTGAGGTGGTGGGCTCCGGTGAGGCGGGCAAAACTACATACGCCGAGTTTGACGAAAACGGCTCCGGCGAGATACTCACCGCAAAGGTCCACGGCGAGGTGCAGGATTTCGACGCTTATGAGCTGGTCTGCATGATCGTTGCAAATGAGATGTCCCCCTCCTTCAACAAGGAGGCTCTCAAGGCACAGGCTGTTGCGGCGTATTCCTATGTGAAGTACCACAACGATAAGGGTATCCCCGCTACCGTGCTTGTTAAGGAAAAGATACCCGATGAGATAAAAGAGGCTGTTGCTTCTGTATGGGGACAGTGCTGCTATTATAACGGCAGGGCTGCTCAGACCGTGTATACCGCTTCTACTTCGGGCTATACGGCTTCCGCGCAGAATGTCTGGGGCGGAGACGCAGTTCCTTATCTGCAGAGCAAGGAGTGCCCCTTCGACAGGGACTATGACCCTAACTACGGCGTTGAAAAGACCTTCTCCGAAAGCGATGTGAAGGCTCGGCTTCAGAAATATCTGGGCATCAGCCTTTCCGATGATCCCGAAAACTGGCTCATTGTCACCGATTATGAGGACGGCAATTACGTGGATACCGTAAACGTTGACGGTCAGGCCGAGATAAGCGGCGCCGCTCTCCGCGAAAAGGTGCTGGGCTATGGCATAAAGAGCGCTTCCTTCACGGTAACATATTCCGACGGTACCTTTACATTTACTACATACGGCTACGGTCACGGAGTCGGTATGAGCCAGAACGGCGCAAATATTCTTGCTAAGCAGGGATATTCTTACGTTGATATTCTGAAATTCTATTACGAGGGAATTACAGTTGAATGATCGGCATATATGAGTTTATTGACGACAAACGCTGCGGAAAAGAACATTCCGCAGCGGATATAGAATGGTTTGTCAGAGGTGTGACCTCGGGCGAGTTTCCCGATTATCAGGTCTCTGCATGGCTTATGGCAGTCTGCCTCAACGGCATGACCGACAGGGAGACTACTGCCCTTACACTGGCTATGGAGCATTCGGGCAACGTTTTTTCGCCTTGTCTCGATAAATTCTGCGTTGATAAGCACAGCACCGGAGGCGTGGGAGACAAGGTCACCTTGTTTGCTGCGCCTGTTTGTGCATCATGCGGAGTTTATGTCCCGAAAATGTCGGGCAGAGGACTTGGCTTTACGGGCGGCACTATCGACAAGCTGGAGGCTATCCCGGGACTTCGCACAAGCCTTGATTACGACGAGTTCACCTCTGTCGTGAAAAAGGCGGGGTTCGCTATCACGGGACAGACAGGCTCCCTTGTGCCCGCCGACAAGAAGCTGTACGCTCTGCGAAATGCAACTGCCACGGTGGAGTCTATCCCCCTTATCTGCTCCAGCATTATGAGCAAAAAGCTTGCTACCGGAGCGGACGGCATCGTGCTGGACGTGAAGGTGGGCGACGGCGCTTTTATGAAGGACCAACAGTCCGCTGAACAGCTTGCTTCGGCAATGCTCCGTACTGCCGAGCTTGCGGGGAAAAAGGCGGCGGCGCTGATAACCGATATGAACAAGCCCCTTGGCAGAAATGTGGGCAATGCGCTTGAAGTTATCGAGGCTATCGAGGCGCTTAAGGGCAATGCCGAGGAAAATTTTGCCGAGGTGGCGTATGCCGTGACGGCGGAAATGCTGTCGCTGGCGGGAAAGGGCTCGCCCGAGGAGTGCATGGAGCTTGTCCGCGATGCGGTGGCTTCGGGAAGAGCGCTGGAGAGCTTCCGAAAAATGATAGAGCTTCAGGGCGGAGACCCCCGCATCTGCGAGGATCACTCACTGTTCGCTCAGCCGAAATATAAGAAGGCTGTTTACGCCGACAGGGAGGGCTTTATCGGAGGCATATCCTGCGAAAAGACGGGGCTTGCTTCCCTGAAGCTGGGCGCGGGACGCAAGGACAAGGAGTCTGCGGTGGATATGTCTGCGGGCATCGAATTTAAGGCGCTTGTGGGCGATCACGTGAACAAGGGCGATGAGCTGGCTGTTCTGTACACATCCACCGACTGCGATATCGACGGTATCGCTTGTGAATTTGCCGAAAACTTCACCATTTGTGAAAATCAGGTGAAGAAAAGGAAAAATGTTATAAAAATCCTAAGAAACTGTTGACAAAAACAAAAAATCATATTATAATAAAAGCATAGGATCTGTTGATACACAGGCGAACAGGCAGGTGCTGACTGTCTGTCGCAAAGTATTATTAACAGGAGGAATTGACTATGTTTGAAAATCTCGGAAAAAAACTGTCGGAAACAGGAAAGGCTATCGGCGACAAGACTAAGCAGGTATCCGAAACTACACAGCTGAGCTACAAGATCTCCGTTGCTGAAAAGGAAAAGGAGACCCTCTTTGCAGTGCTCGGTAAGTCTGTTTATGATGAGGCTAAGGCTGATTCGACCTCTCCCTTCTTCGGAAAGTGCGAGGAGATCTCCGCTAAGCAGGACGAGATCGACGAGATGAAGAAAAAACTCGATATCCTTAAGGGTGTTATCATCTGCCCTAACTGCGGCGCAGAATGTGACAAGGAAAATGATTTCTGCGGCAAGTGCGGAACTAAGCTGGAAAAGCCTATTGATCCCCCTATTGCGGCGGAAACAGAGGAAGCAGCTCCCGAAGAGACTTCCGCTGATGATATCAGCGAAGAAAAGTAATTCGAAGCTGATTTATTGATTTTGTCTGTATTGAGCAGATGTCGTGCGGCATCTGCTTTTTTACTACTTTTGTTGATTTGAGGTGGACGTATGAGCGAATCGACAGTTTCAGTTTATCCCGACATCGAGGAAAAAAAGTATATAAGAAAAAAATATTCCGCGGCAGGACTTGCTGTCCTTGCGGATATGGCCATATTTCAGCTGGTGAGCAGGCTCTTTATGCTTGTCGTGGGAGCTGTCTCGGGCGCAGAGGGCTCTGTCTCCGAAATATACCGCGCAGGTCAGGTCCTTATCGCTTCCAATGATTACACAAGCGTGCTGTTTTCTATCGGCTTTCCCATTCTCGCCGAGGTCACGGCTATCTTTATCGCAGTGAAAATGCCGGGGCTTGACCTGAAAAGCAAATTCACCCTCGAGGGCTATAATGCAGGCGAGGTGGCTGGCGGCTCGGCTGTGGGATTTTTCCTCCAGACTGCTGCTGTGTTCATTGTGATGCTGCTGTACTTCATCGTCGAGGGCAGCACAGAGGGCGCTGCGGAAAGCACTATCGTACAGAAATCCTCGCTGGGCGCTAATATCATACTGTATTTTTATGTGTGCGCACTGGGTCCGCTGCTGGAGGAGCTGCTTTTCCGCGGAGTTATCCTTGAATCCATGAAAATGTATAACTGCCGCTTTGCAGTGGTGTTTTCCTCGGTGATATTCGGACTGATGCACGGAAATGCTGCGCAGGCAATAAACGGCTTTCTTATCGGACTGGTGCTGGGGGCACTCTATGTGAGAAGCGATTCGCTGGTGCCCTGCACGCTGATGCACATGATAATGAATACCGTAACGTCGGTCTGCTCGGTGCTTATCTACAGCGACCCCAACATTCTTGACAAGCTGACGCAGGGGGATATCTCCGCGCTGTCGGGATTTCCTGCTGCGGGCGTTATCATTAATCTGCTGATAAGATTTCTGTCCTTCCCCGCAGGACTTACCGTCCTTATCGTGGCGGGAACGAAGGGCTTCGGACTTATGAAGGCAAACGCCGCAGGGAAAAAGCGGGCGGCTCCGCTGGTGCTTACCACCGTTACCTGGATACTTGTTATCGTTGGATATCTTGCAGTCATTGTTTATAATTTCTGAAAAAATCGGTCGGAGCATTTTGCGATATGCTCCGACCGATTTGTTTTATATTTACATGTTAAATTCGATAAGCTCCCGCTTCAGCCTTGCTGCGGGAAGTCCTACGATGTTGTTGTAATCGCCCCGTATCGACTTCACAAGAAGTCCGCCGAAGCCCTGTATGCCGTAAGCCCCTGCCTTGTCGAAGGGCTCGCCCGTGGAGATGTACTCGTTTATCTCGTCATCGGACAGCTCGTAGAACTCCACCTCGGATATCTGTGAGAATTTCCGCAGCTTAACACCCTTGCAGATACACACTCCCGTGATGACAAGGTGGGTCTTCCCCGACAGCTTTTTAAGCATGGCAAAGGCATCCTCGCTGTCACGGGGCTTTCCTAAGACCTCTCTGCCGATGATGACCGTCGTATCGCAGCCTATCACCGTCCGTCCGGGAAAAAGCCCGCTCACATGGCGGCATTTCAGCTCTGCCAGATATTCCGAGGATTCCTCGGGATAGATGTCCTCGGGGAGAATTTCCTCCACGTCCGCAGGAATTATCTCAAAATCGGGCGTGATAAGCGCCATGAGCTCTCTTCTTCTTGGGGACGCGGACGCCAGTATATATTTTTCCATTTCAGTATTCCTCGCTGATCTCGATCTCGTATTCCTCTGTATCGTCCTCATAGGTGACAGTCTCGGTGTATTCCTCTTCGATATATTCCTCGGATATGGTGGTCTCCTCGGTAATTTCCGCTTCCTCTTCGGCGGGCTGATCCGGCAGGATAACTATTGCCTGACTGTGCATCTGCGCAAAGCGGGTCTCAAACTTGTTGATGTTGTAGTCGATTATCCCCTTCATGGGGTCGTTGAGGGTCACGGTATCATTGTCGATATCAAAGCCTGCAAGCACTGCGCAGTGCTCGTTTAAGTACCAGTCCAGCTGCTCGCCTGTGTCGATATCGTACCATGTCTCGTAATATTCGGGCTCTATCATGCCGTCGGTCGCCCATATCAGGACGGGGATATTATCCTCCACGTAGCTGTAAAGCGTATCGGGGGAGCAGCCCGAGATGTTCTTTACGGTATAACCGCCGCCGTGCTGATTGATATAGCTGTTTGCAGCCTTCTCAATGGCATTCGCAAAGCAGCCGTACCCACGCGAAAACGGGTCGCCGATGAAGTAGTCGTAGAAGCTGTCCTTGTAGGTCTTGCCGTCCTCGTACTTGTACCGTCCCGAGGATATGGGCAGATAATTCCGCGCCATATCGCACTTTTCCGCGTCAAAGCCCCAGTAGTTGAGCAGTATCGTAAGCGCCGTTATCTCACAGCCCACGGGAAGCTCGGGATTCTGGGAGATATTTTTCATGTCGATATAGACAGATTTTCCGTTGAACTCGGTGCGCTCGCGGCTGGTTATCACTGTTCTTGTCTGAGCGGGAGCAGTGGTCTCGTCGGAGGACTCTTCCTCGGCATAGACTTCCTCCGTGCTGTCCTCGCTGTCCTCGGTCCCGGGAGGAACATAATCATCGGGGAGAAGGTCCTCGGTATTGGCTGTGACAACATAAGCCTTCGTGGCAGAGGTCTCGGGGGGCGGAGTGGGCACTGTTTCCTCGGGGGAAGTGGTACTGATATTCAGCATATCGGTCTCCACCACGGGAGCTGTGTCGATATCGGAGCGCCTTCCGCTGAGGACAAAGGTGGTCACTGCCGCAATGACTGCCACGCCGAAAACTGCGGCTGCCGCCTTGAAATTATTATTGTTCTTCTTTTTCTTTTTACTCATTACTTTTCAAACCTGAAGCTTTCAAAGTCGAATTTGCTTCCGGGAAGGAAGACAAAGCTTACATCACATACTCCCGTCAAGGGCTCGATATCGAAGGTCTGGGGAGCATATTCGGGGGAATTTTTAAATTCAAGGAGCTGGGTCTTCTGAACGCCGTCCTTTACCGTGCGAAGCTGAATGGAATTAAGCTCGTTGTCCGTTCTGCCCGTGACGGTTATCCTTGTTACTCCCTCGCCGAAGTCTATTCCGTTAAAGCCGATAACTACGTTGTTTCCGATGTTAACGATGCGCTCGCCCTCTATGGTGTAGTCATCGCCGTATAGCTCGTCATTGTAGGCGGGAAGTATCTCCGACACAGCCTCGTCATTGGGGACAAACTCAAAGCCGCCGAAGGTGAGGTT
>JBJFHQ010000080.1:0-3753 GCA_051893755.1 Oscillospiraceae bacterium | reverse complement strand
GTTTTCGGACAGGATATTTTTGTATGCGTATCGGGAAGCACTTTATCTTGATAAAGATACACAAAAAATCCACCCGATTTTGTGCAAACGGTAAATATTTTGAAAATTTCGGAAAACTTCTTGCAATTTGTCTTGAAATAGTGTATTATTAAATTGACTGAAAACGATTTCAATTTTGGCATAAAATTTTATAACGGAGGTAAAATATGAGCGAAAAAATTTATAAAATACATATGGGAAAGGCCAACTGTGCTGTTGATCTGGGCGACGGCTCCGAAAGAGGAGAATACGTGGATCAGGACTATATCATCAATAAGCTGGGACGTCCTCACCGCAGCGTGAGCCTTATGTACTGCTACTATCCCAAGGACAAGGGCTGGCCTGTAAGAGCCTCTGAGGCGTTCTCCTCCGAGAACGTGAGCTTCCAGTGGGACTATCCCTATGACGACTACTTCACCTACAAGGGCGGCATCGGCGGCACTCTCGACGACGAGCCCTTTACCTGCATGAGAGACGTCCGCCGCCACGGACAGGACGTTACCCTTACTCTGACTATTGACCCCACTCTTGACGACGAGCATCTTATCGCCATTGCCAAGGACCTCTCCACCTTTGGCAGAATGATACTCAGAATAAATCACGAGGCAACGGGCGACTGGTTCTCCTTCACCAAGAGAGCTTCCTACGCCGAAATTGCCAAGTTTTTCGTACATTTCACCGATATTATCCATGAGTATGCACCCAACGTGAAAACTCTTATGTGCATAGGCGGTATCGAAAATCTCGACAAGACCGAAATGGAAATGGAAGAGGAATTCAAGTGCGTGGTTCCCGCTGCGGATATGTGGAGCGTGGACAAGTACATGGCTCTGCACTGGGGCTGGCCCTATGATGTTGCGGAGCGGGGCGGAAATTCTCACTCCAGAAGCAAGGTCAGCGATACCTACGAAAAGACCAAGCGCAGCTATGAGCGCTTCAAGTTCCTCAACGGCGGCGAGGGCAAGCCTATGTCAATGGCTGAATTTAACGCCGACGGAGATGTTACAGGTCCCTACGAGCAGGCTGATATGGTAAAGGAATTCTGCGATATCCTCGTGAAGGACAACGCAAAGTGGTTCACCTCATTCACAATGTATCAGTTCCGCGACAGAGGCCGTCTCGGACTGGAGATCGAGGACCCCAACAATCCCAACGTGGGCATCGAGCAGCCTCTGATGAAGACCTATAAGGAGATAATCCACTCCGAATGGTTCAGCCCCTCCATGGAGGAAGAGGGCGAGGCACAGTTCCCCATAAAGCTTCGCTGGGGCGGAGCCGAGGACGCAGAGGGTATCGCTATCCCCGTACATTTTGAAAAGAATCCTCACTTCTGTGAGGTCGTATTCGAGGACGACGGAAACTATATGCTGGAGCTCAACGGAAAATGGTTCTACAAGGCGCCCGGCACAAAGACCGTAGACCTTATGGGTGCATTCTTTGAGAAGCCTCTCGGCGGCAAGTGTGACCTTACTCTCAAGCTTTTTGCGCCTCCCGCAACAGGCGAGAATGATCCCTCACAGGGCGATGACTGGGCTGAAAATTACTATGCGACAGTTGAAAAGCTGCCCAAGATAAGAGTACGCTTTGAGCCTGTTGAGTTGTAAAATCCGATAAATCAAACAACAAAACGAGGAACGGTCCAAATCGTTCCTCGTTTTGTTATGTATGCTATTTGTTGATGTCCTTCATCATAGCATCGAATTTATCCTTATCAATGGGGCGTGAGTACAGGAAGCCCTGAGCTGCGTCACAGCCGCATTCGTTGAGAAATTCCGCCTGTGCCTCGGTCTCCACGCCCTCGGCGATGATGTCAAGACCGATATCCTTTGACATGGAAATCGTATGGTTGATTATCTTACGACCGCGGTCGGATTCCATAAACTCCGAAAGGAAGTTCCTGTCTATCTTAAGCACGTCGAACTTAGTCTTTTTAAGCATGTTCAGCGACGAGTAGCCCGAGCCGAAATCGTCCATAAGCATGGTAAATCCATTTTCCTTGAACATTTCGATAGCCTCGTCCACGCCCGCAGAATCTGCGGTCTCGGTGATCTCCAGCTGGAGCAGGTTAATGGGGATATCATACTTTTTCACCAGCGCCGATATCTCGTTGACCGTTTCCATGCCGTTTATGTAGGCTCTCGATACGTTTACGGAAATTGGCACAGGCTCAATGCCGTTATCTATCCACTGTCGGATATGCTTGCAGGCGCTTTCCCAGATGAAATGGTCCAGCTTGATGATAAAGCCGTTTTTCTCAAATACGGGGATAAAATCTGCAGGAGATATCATTCCCTTGGTATGATGATTCCACCTCGCAAGAGCCTCTGCGCCGATTATCCTACCTGTGGAAATGCAGACCTTCGGCTGCAGGAACATCACAAATTCATTGCTGAGAAGAGCGTTGTGCATATCCTCTTCGATGTCCTGAGTTTTGTGCAGCTCAGTCAGGAGGCTGTCCTGATAGAAGCCGATATTTGACAGAGCGTTGCCCTTGACGAGCTGTCTTGCCATGCCTGCGTTATCGCCGTAGCGGCGCAGGGATTCCTTCGGCATGCCCTCAAGCATATAAACGCCGAAGCACATGCGGAACTCGATGCCCATAAATCCGCTGATGCGGCTTTCGAGAAGTCTTATAAAATCAACGATCTCCTGCTTATCGTCAAATGCCATGACAAACATGTAAAGGTCCGCCGAGAGCCGTCCGTGAGGCATATCGTCGGTGCAGACCAGATTTAGGGTATCACTGATAAAAGCGAGAAGCTTGTCGCCCGTTTCGGCGCCGAAGTTGTCATTGATAAGCTTGAAGCGCTCCACGTCGAACTGAACGAAGGCGATCTTTTTCTCGCCGTTGTTCTGAATGATAAGCTCCCGTATCCTTTTCTGGATTATCGCAGGGTTCTTATCCGAAGTAAATGAGGTGAGAATGTCCCACTCGCGCTCGTCGGAAACGGTAAAGGGACGGAAATTCGTGTATATATACTGTATACGGTTCTCCTCGTCCTTTTTGAAAACTGCGGTTATGGTCACAAAGCTGTATTCTTCGCTGAAGATGTTCATTTTAAGGCGCAGAACTATTTCGTGTTTATCGGTGCCGCGGGTGATGCCCAGCGAGATCTCGGAGCAGAAAACCTCATAGGCAGGAATATATTCGGGATCGACTCTTCCGTTTTCAAGCAGATATTCAAAGGGCTGGGAAACACCTTCGGGCAGTATGCCGTCATTATATAAAGATATGGAACGGTCATTTATACAGTCCCAAAGCATATTGAGCTTCGGCATACCGGATCTCATGATATCATTAACGACTGAATAATACGTGTTCATATCAATGGTATTTTCCATAAAAAGCGCCTCTCTTTCCGAACATTTTATAGTTATATTGTACCATATCTAAAAGATTTTTTCAACTGTTTTCATACAAATTGATTATTTTTCTCCCATTTTTACAATTTTACCATGCTACTTTATACATATTTGAGAATTAAACGTTTTCATGATTTACAAATTGCGAACGTTTTGTTAATAAGACCAAAGGCGGACTATCCCGAGACGCATATTTTGATGAATTGATACAAAAAAGGCAGGAGAGCTGATCTTCTCCTGCCTGAAAAAGCTTATAATATTTTAAAATCCCGTTACTGTGTTCTGGAGAGCCTTTTCCATTTCAGTTCTGTTGGGAGCGAACTCCAGAGCAACATCAGACGCGATGATGCC
>JBJFHQ010000079.1:0-3758 GCA_051893755.1 Oscillospiraceae bacterium | reverse complement strand
TGCTGGGAAACAATGAGATCGGCACATCGGGCAGCAGAGTGATCTCCTGGAAAACCATGTCACAGGAACGACTTGATACTAAAACCTTTAAAGCCGAATACCCTGAGCTTTTCAAGAAGTATGCAAACAGAATATCATTCCGTAAATTTTCGGTAAAGGCGGTGTAGCCCATGACATCGGAACAGCTTAAAAATCGTCTGAACAGCAAGGTAGAATCAATTAGCCAGGAAAGGATGGATACGCTTATGTCAGAAAATGTAATCACAACAGAGCAGGGATATATCGCTCTGAAAAGCAATACCATTGATATTATAAGGCAGAACCTGAAAAATCAGCCGTTATCATTTCAGCTTTTCGATACGGTGAAATCGCCGTCCGGGGGTTCAACTGTATTCACTGTGCCGGGGATAGCCGGTGACGAGATCGAAAAATCTATCACAGGGATAATTCTCGATTACACAACTCCAAGAGCATACTGGGAGACTTCCGATCCTGTGGAAGGTACTCCACCCACTTGTTACAGCAGGGACAGTCTTGTATCCTTCGACGGCAAAGCCTGCTGTCACTGTCCCTTTAACGACTTCGGTTCAAAGGACGGTGAATCCAATGCAAAGGCATGCAAGGAATCGGTGGCGCTTATTATGCTGCGTCCCGGAAATATTATGCCTATAATCGTTCGCATTCCTGTTTCAAGCAAGATCATCTTCCAGCGGTATCTTACAAGGCTTATCGGGAAAATGATGCCTATTTCAAGTGTGGTCACGAAGATCACTCTCGAAAAGACCACCAACAGATCCGGACAGCCCTACTCACAATACAGCTTTGAAGCCGTTGAAGTGCTTTCCGCCGATGAAGCCGCTAAAGCGAAGGCTTTCGGTGAGGGATTTATGGCAATAATGGCTCACGAAGACAATAACCGCAGTCAGACAGCTTAACTGCGGAACTTATATCATATCAATGTGCATGCCCCTTAGGATCTACATTCTAAGGGGCATTATGATGACATACTCGAAAGATACAAGGTACTGCACACAAACTATTGAACCGCCGTGTACCGAACGGTACGCACGGTGGTGTGAGAGGTCGGCTGCTCAATTAATGGGCAGCCTCCTACTCGATTTTGGTAAAGGAGCGATAATATATGGGATTATCATACAGAAAGCGCGGAGATACATGGGAATACCGCTTTGATAAGGTTACTGTCAACGGCAAAAGAAAGCAGATGACCAAATCGGGCTTCAAGACTAAAAAGGAAGCTGAGCAGGCAGGTATCAAAGCATATAATGAGTATATGCAGAACGGCGAAGCCTTTGTTCCGTCGGAAATTTCGGTTGCAGATTATTTTGTGCAGTGGCAGGCTGTTTACCCTTGAGATTTTTGTTGGCGAAGTCAATAACCAATCCGCCATATCGTGTGTCATCAATTTTATCCCGAATTTCTTTACATTCATTAAAAATGACATTCGGATCCTCAGTAGGCATAATTGATGATTTGCCGAAAAACTCAGCATGTGTATGAAAACCTAAAAATGGATTTTCATCCACTGAATACACCAGAGATGACAGCTTAGAGGCATAATTAGCCTCTCCGATTGTTGCACACATCCGTGCATTCATCTCTTCAAAAATTGTTTTAACACTGTTTGCTTTCATAATAAAAGCCTCCTTTAAATTTTTATCAGTTTTACCTGATATTATATATTCTAACATAATACTTAAAGGCATTTTGGATATTTTATTATGCATAAGCAGCCTACTATTTTTGTAATTATTGCACATTTTATTGTATATAGAACGAATAAATTTATGCAATATCCCAATAATTTGCGTAAAATATTTGTATATGGACAGGTTATGTTTATTTTATGTATATTTAAAGTATATAACGTTGACCTACTGATACAAGAAACTCTCACCAAACAAAATCGGCGAGGGTATAACCATCAAACAGTTTATTTATGCCATTGATCTCCGGGTTTCAAAGCATCTTTTATAAATGCAGTATGAGAAAACTGCTTCTGCCCATTAGAATGTCCTCTGAGAGGAGCGGACAGAAAAATGCAAACGAAGAAATTCTCTGCACTTAATTGCATAAACTTGACAGATATAAAAGTTTATGCTATAATAATACAAATTGCTGACTGGTTAGAAGGAGGAGAACCTGATGATCGATACCCACGAACTCAAAAAAAGGGACCTGTACTTGAACAAACTCATTGCCTTTCAGGACACCGAGCCGGTAAAGGTGATCACAGGTATACGCAGATGCGGCAAATCCAGTTTGTTAAAGCTGATGGCGGTCCATCTGAAGGAAAACGGGATAGCCGACGAACAGATACTTGAAATGAATTTTGAATCCCATGACTTCAGAGATATGAACAGCAATGAGTTTTTTGACTATGTTAAGCAGCACATCATTCCGAACAAGCGAATGTACCTGTTTTTTGATGAAGTACAGCGCATTCCGAAATGGGAAGATGCCGTTAACTCTTTACGTGTGGATTTTAACTGTGATATTTATGTTACAGGTTCCAATGCCTACATGCTTTCATCAGAATATGCAACATACCTGTCTGGCAGATGTGTAGAAATAAAGGTACTTCCTCTATCATTCACTGAGTTCCTGTACTTTTTCGGATTTGAGATTAAGGAATCCAAAAGTGCTTTAGGCGGCATACGCAAACAGATATTTGATAAAAATGGCGATATATACGAGATGAACGATGTATTCAATGCCTATATGCGGTTTGGCGGTATGCCGGGTATTGCCGATGTAGGTCTGGATCAGGAGAGATCGCTTGTTCTGCTGGAAGGTATCTACTCTACCGTTATAATGAGAGATATTCTGGAGCGGGAAAAACGACGTGGGCAGAAGCAGATCTCAGACCCGATCCTGCTTAAAAAAATTGTAATGTTCCTTGCTGACAATATCGGCAGTAATATTTCTGTTTCTTCTATCGGGAATACGCTTGTAAGTGAAGGGCTGCTTGAAGATGGAAGACGCAAAGGAACTCCCAGTGCGCATACTGTCCAGGCGTATGTAAATGCGCTGCTTGAATCATACTTTTTCTATGAGATCAAAAGATTTGACATCAAGGGCAAGGAATATCTGCGTACACTTGGAAAGTATTACATTGTCGATATAGGACTCAGGAATTACCTGCTCGGTTTCAGAGATCGTGACATCGGACATGCTCTGGAGAATGTCGTATTCTTTGAGCTGCTCCGCAGAGGATATGATGTTTCTATCGGTAAAGTCGATAATCTGGAAGTTGACTTTATTGCGACAAAGCCGGATAATAAGATCTACATTCAAGTCACAGAGTCAATGACAAGTGAAGATGTGCGTCAGCGGGAACTGAAGCCATTACAGAAGATCCCGGACAATTATGAGAAAATCGTCCTGTCCTTAAATACAGGAATGGAAACTTCCTATGAGGGAATCAAGTCTGTAAATCTGATAGATTGGTTAATAATGGATTGAGAAGAACAGATAATCTATTATACACATTATGCTCATAGGATTCAATTTGTCATCCAACTTGTCAAAACCCGTATAAACGCAAAAAATCTCTCCCCGACCGAAATCGGGGAGAGATTCATTTTAGCAGCTAAATAACGTATTTTCAAAAATCTATACTGAAGTAAAACAGTAACTGTAAAAGATACAAATACTATCTACATACTATGCTTATTTACTTTTTAGGTAATTCAGATGTTTTAAAGGCATTATATCCCTCATAGTAATAGCTGTGATCA
>JBJFHQ010000078.1:0-3775 GCA_051893755.1 Oscillospiraceae bacterium | reverse complement strand
GCCCGAGCCGGAAATAGGACAGTACGGTCAGATAATGGAATGGGCGGAGGATTACGACGAGGTCGAGCCCGGTCACAGGCATATTTCGCAGCTTTTCGCACTATATCCCGGAGAAATGATAACCCCCGAGAAAACTCCCGACCTTGCACAGGCGGCACAGGCTACCATTGAACGGAGATTGTCCCACGGCGGCGGTCACACAGGCTGGTCCAGAGCGTGGATAATCAACATGTGGGCAAGACTGGGGAACGGCGAAAAGGTGGGCGAGAATATCGCTGCGCTGCTTTCCTATTCCACAGCGATAAGCATGCTGGATATGCACCCCCCCTTCCAGATAGACGGCAATTTCGGCGGCGGCGCAGGCATAGCCGAAGCAATTATGCAGAGCCACAGCTCAGAGATAAAGCTTATCCCCGCTGTACCCGCCCACTGGAGCAGCGGCAGCGTATCTGCCATGAGAGCAAGGGGCGGCTTTGAGGTCTCCTTTGAATGGCAGGACGGCAAGGTCACCGTGGGCAGCATATTAAGCAATGCAGGCGGTACATGCCGTATCTGCGGAAAATACTTCATAACCGAAAACGGACAGCCTGTTAACATGACCTATCAGGATAATGTCACGATATTTGAAACATCCTCAGGAAAAAGCTATAAGCTTGAAAATATGAACTGATATACTGCCCTCTATTGCAAACAACAAAGTTGTTTGCAACGCCGCCAAAGGCGGCGGCAAAGTCAAAGACTTTGAGAGGGCAGTATGTACGACGGCTCTGGCGGCTTTGCCGCCGCTCGGCAATAGAATTGCCGAGCATTGCAAAATCGTAGATTTTGCAATAGAGCATAGTATAAAAAAAGCTCCCCGAAACAGACCGTTTCGGGGAGCTGAGTTTTATTAAAGTGGATTACTTCTTATAGGTGATGTCGTAGTGAACAACATAGGAACCGCCTGTAACTGCCTTGTACTGTACCTTTACGGAGGATACGCTGCTGCTCAGGCTCTTTGCATAGGACTGGAGCTTGCTCTGGTAGCTGGAGCTTGTGAGGGTAGTATATGCGGATTTGCTTGATACTCTGATCTCAGCTACGTTGGACTTGGCAGCCACAGCCTTCTTGACCTGTGACTTAAGACCTGTGTAGCCCTTTGAAGCGGAGCTATAGTTCAGACCGTTCTTGATGAAGTAGTTGTACTTTGTCTTTGTGCAGGAGGGAGGAGTAAAGAGCTTTACCTTTGTGCCGTTTGCACGGGTAACGATGTTGGTGTTAAAATGAGAGGAATTCTTTATCCATGAATCGGGAACCAGGAAGAACATATAGGAAATGTAATCACTTCCGAAGCTATTCTTGGGGTCGCCCCATGTAGGATCGAGGTTATAGTATCCGTCGCCGCACTTAACGACTGTCCATGCGTGAGATTCGCCCGACTTGTTGGTTCCTGTAACGACCATGCACTCGATTCCTGCCAGGTCGCAGAGGTACTGCATTGTCTTTGCATAGCCTGCGCACTGGAGAGTCTCCTTCTTGGTAAAGCCTGCATAGATAGTGGAGTTGTAGCTGTCGCCGTCATCCTCCAGCAGGAAGTCGTTATTGAGAACGATATAATCGTAGAAAACCTTGAGCTTATTGTATGTAGAGCTGTACTTTTTAGCCTTAGCCATTACAGAAGATATCTGCTTGTTCATAGCTGTCTGCATCTTTTCGATCTCGTCAATATCGTTGGTCTTATATCTGATGAAGAGGTAGTTGGAGCTTGTGGTGTAGCTTGAGCCCATCCAGAAGAGCTGAGGCTCCTCATTGAATACCAGAGAATATACCTTCATTATCTGGTTATCCGTGATGCCGCTTGGGAGCTCTACAACAGGCTCCAGATCCTTTACGGCAGCAACGATGCTCTTATAGAGAGTCTTTTCCTTGGAGGAGAGAGTTTTGTAAGCGTATCTTGAAGTATAGCTTGTCTTATAGCCCGAGCTCTTGATGATAGAGTCGGTCTTGTAGGAGGTGGCAGCAGCTGTGGAAGCGGCTACAGTTGCCGTAGAGGCGGTAGTATCAGCCGCAGCAGCGGGAATTGATACGGGAATAGTCGCCGCGATAGCCAGTGCAAGAGCTATGCTTGTGATCTTTGCTGATTTCATGTTGATAACATCCTTTCAATTTGTTTTATCTGATCTGTGTACGCATTATAAATAAGAAAACAACATTCTTATTTTTTACAGGTTTATTATAACATGATTTAGAAAAAACGTCAATAGAATAAGGGTGATATATCTGCAATTTTGTATAGCTGAACAAAATGCCGTTAAAAAAGGGAGCTTTTAACGGCATTTTTATTATATTGCAATAATTTGTTGTCCGAATTATGAGTCGGCGCGGTTTTCCTTTATGTAGTTATCGAAGGTTTTCAGAGCGATCTCATAGTTTTGTTCCATTTCCTTCATGCTCGTACCTATGAGCTTCTGTGGAGTTCTGAAGGAGATATACAGGTCCTCGCGGAGGTCCTCATAGCCCATAGCCTCTGCGAGAGTGGTGCCTGTGATCTTGTAACCAAAGCTTGTGGCGTTCTCGTCGTCGGGGTAGAGCTCGGTCATATCCTGCAGCAGATCATTGCCGTAAATGCCCATTTCCTTGTATACCCGTTCTGTGCCGATGACCATAATTACCTCGCCCGCCTGAAACTCCGCCACCAGCTTAGTGCGGTAGGACTGGTTCATCTGCATTGCCGCAGCATTTTCGTCGTCCAGCTCCTCGGGGACATAGAACATTTTGACCATGACCTCGCCGTCCTCGTTGGCGTCCTCGCAGTAGGGCTCAAAGACGTTTGCGGCGTCGTCGCAGAGATATTCCATATTCGGGTCATTGTCTATGTAAAGGATAGTCATATCGGGGCGGTCGGCGGAAACTACCGAATATATAATGAACACCACCAGCGCAGCAAAGCACAGTCCGAAAATGATATACGCCTTATCATGGTAGAGCTCGTTTCCTATCCGCTGCCATATAGTGTAGTGCTTTTCCTGCTTTTCTTCGCGGGGGATATCCTCTTCGGAGATAACGCCCTCCTTAAGCTTTATCAGTTCGATCTTATCCTTTTTGAGCTGTTCCTCGTAGGCTTTTTTCTGTTCCTCCTCGCGCTGACGGCGCAGCTCCGCCCTGCGTTCCTCCTCGGCGAGTTCCTCCCGACGTTCCTTTTCGTCCACCTCGCGGATAACGTCCATCAAGGTCTTTTCCTTTTTCTTTTTACCCATAGGATATTCCTTTCATACTGAAAAAGGGTAATATTGCCCTTGCGGCAGTATTACCCCGGATAGATTTTCTTTTTACATGTGATTGGCGGGCTGCTTTCGGTAAAGGTCTTGTGTTTTTCGTTCTGAGATTTACCGACTGTTCACGGATCGCTTTCGGTGAAGCTCTTTCACTTTTTCGTTCTGAAATTTACCGACTGTTCACGGTTCACTTTCGGTGAAGTCTCCGACTTCACGCATTTGATTCGCTCCGCTCTCAAATGCACGCCGCCCGTGGATTTGGCTTTATGGTTAGTAAGTCCTTGTTATATGCTTTTGCCTTCCGCGTTTTTGACACGGGCGGCGTTTATTATTGTTCGTCTTTTCGGCTTCCGTGGGGGAATGCCTTCGGTTACGGGCTAAAGGGGATTTCGCCGCGTGCGCGCGGCGACCAAAGGGCGCTGCCCTTTGGAAACCTGCAGCCTTGAAAGGCTGGCGAACTTTTTATTGCCGGGTTACTTTTCAGCTTCGGTTACTCGCAGCCTCGAACCTTCGCTATAAAC
>JBJFHQ010000077.1:0-3781 GCA_051893755.1 Oscillospiraceae bacterium | reverse complement strand
TTTCTCTCAGAGTTGGGGATAATATGAGCTGCGGCAGGGCAGTTTTATCGGCTGCTTGTCTTTGCGTTCTTTCAGCTTCAACAGGGTGTTCTGTACCTACGACCATGTAATTTGACGTGCAGAATGCAAAAAAGCGCAATATGGCGGAAATAGTGTTGAAAACGGTTAAAACTGGCGCAAGTGCGAGGTTTTAGCCGTTTTTTTATGGTGAAAAGTGAAAGGCAACTTGTCAAGCGATTTTTTGATTAAAATTACATTTTGTTCCATATTTAGAGCTTTTGGGACGTTTTAATAAAAAACCGTTTAAACGGTATTCTAATAACACTTTAATACCGTTCAAACGGCTATTTTACGTTGCTTTGAATTTAAACAAGGTGTTTTAAAGCTGGTACTTGATCTAATGAAATTCTATTTTTTTACTGGAATTTTATATACCAATATACCAACTAAATTTGGATTTAATACCAACTGGTTGGCATTAAGAAATATTTTGCGTATCCTATGTGGACAGGTTCTCATTTCAGACGTTTTTATTGTGGGAAATTTCAATGTGCAGCTGAGCCGAGATGTGCGGCAGAGGCAGACGGTACTTTCCCGCAAGGGCAGGTCCGCAGGCGTTTGAGCCTACTCCTGCCATTTGGCTGTCGATACAGATGACGCAGCTCCCGCACTTTTCAAGCTCGAAATTGTGACGCTTTGCTGCAAGCTCCTCCTCGGTGTATTCCGACGCATTGAAGGAGAAGTCCTCCTTGGCGGTAAATTTCAGGCTTGTAATGCCGTCGGTGACGGTCATGTGCTTACAGCCAAAGTGGGAGGAGTTTTCCTGCGGGCGGATATAGTCCTCGTGCATATCGGACAGCTTCGCGGAGAAATTCCCCATATAGCTTGCCTGATGCTTGTCGATGTAGCTCTCATAGGGGCCGTATCCGAAGTATTCCACGCTGTCAAAGGACTTCGGCAGGAACAGTCTGATCCCGAAGCGGGGCAGGAAGGTGACCTTATCGGAAAACTCCGCCCTGCACTGTATATCAATCCCGTTTTCCGAGATGATGTATTTCACGTCCATATAGGCAAAGGGCTGATGAATGCTCCACCCGAAGGACTGCCGCAGGGATATTTCAGCGCCCTCGGAGGTTTTTTCCGCGGTCACGCCGTAATTTTTCACGGTGAAATCGTTGAGGTGGGCTCTGTACCAGTCGCCCTTCATAACATCGTTGTCTGTGGGAGCACGGAAGAAATTGAAGGACATGGGACGGTCCAGCAGCTCTCTGCCGCCGCATTTTATGGAGTCAAACGCCGACAGCCGCTTACTGAAACGATAGGAAACATTCCCCGCAGTGATGTTCACAAAAAGGGGAGCGTCCTCGACAGTGACCTCTGCGCTGCTTTGAGGAGATGCTTTTTCAGCCGTACCCTCGCAGAGTTGCAGCTGATTAAAGCAGACCTCATAGCCCTTTTCGCAGAACAGCGTATCATTTTTAGATGTGAATAAAAAGCGGATATACTCGTCTCTGCCATGAACATCGGCTGCTTCGGGGATATATATTTCGGTGCTGCCCATGGGCGGCAGGTCAAATTCAACAGTGCCCTCTGCGGAGATACCTCCGTCATATGTTATCTCATAGCGGCAGTCAAGGATATCGCCTGCATTTTCAAATTCAAGAGTGCTCCCGAAAATAAAGCTGCCGGGAGCATTTCCCTTTGATATCCGCACGGGACGGTATACCTGCTTTACCTCAAGGAGTCCCGTATGAGGGGTCCTGTCGGGATAGGTCAGGGCGTCCATGCAGAAATTGCCGTCGTTGTGCTTTTCGCCGAAGTCGCCTCCGTATCCGTATTTTATCCGACCGTCCGCAGTCTCTCCCAGCGGGCAGGCATGGTCGCTCCACTCCCACACAAAGCCGCCGCAGAACCGCTCATTTGAATAGAATATGTTATGATAATCCTCCAAGTCTCCGGGGCCGTTGCCCATGGCGTGGCAGTATTCGCAGAGGATAAGGGGACGCTTTTCGCTGTCATTTTCGAGAAATTTCAGCATATCCTCGGGAGAGGTGTACATCTGAGAGACCACGTCCAGCACTGCGTCGGAGGTATCGTCCAGCTTATGAGTGCTCTCATAATGGAGCAGCCGCGTATCGTCCAGAGACTTCACAAGCTCTCCTGCCGCAAGCATATTTGTGCCGTAGCCGCTCTCGTTTCCGAGAGACCAGAAAATAACGCAGGGACGGTTTATATCCCGCTTTACCAGCGATTCGGCACGGTCGGTTATCGCTTTGCGGAAGCGCTCGTCCGAAGCAAGCAGAGCGATGCCGTCATAGCCCCTGCTCCATTTGAAGTCATTATATACCTCCACGCAGCCGTGGGATTCCATATCCGCCTCGTCGATGACGTACAGTCCGTACTCGTCGCAGAGCCTGTAAAACAGCGGAGAATTTGGATAGTGCGAGGTCCTCACTGCGTTGATATTGTGCTTTTTCATGAGGATAAGGTCGTTTTTCATCTGCTCCAAGGAGGCATAATAGCCCGTGTCGGGATAGCTGTCGTGGCGGTTGACTCCCTTGAATTTCACTGCTTTTCCGTTTATCGTCACAACGCCGTTTTCTATGGAGACCCTTCTGAAGCCCACCCTTTCGCCGATGACTTCATCTCCTGCGTATATGGTCAGGTCATAGAGATAAGGCTTCTCCGCAGACCATAAAGCAGGTGCGCTTATATGAGCAGAAACGGTCTCGCCGTCTGCTGCGGAAAATTCCGAGATGATATTTCCCTCATTATCGGACAGTCTTGCGCTCACATCGCAGCCATATGCTGTGAAAACAAGCTCCGCAGAGGAAAAGTCATCGGATATATCTGTTCTGATGATATAGTTTTCCGGCCGTTTTTTCGGACGGGACAGCACATACACATCACGGAAGATGCCCGACAGTCTGAACTTGTCCTGATCCTCCAGATAGGTGCCGTCGCACCATTTCAGCACTGCGGCGGTAATATTGTTTTCCCCCTCATGAAGAAGCGGAGTGATATCAAACTCCGAGGTGCAGTGGGAGACCTGCGAATAGCCTGCAAATTCTCCGTTGATGTAGAGATAGATGCAGCTGTCTGCGCCCTCGAAAACGAGTATCCTGTCCAGCCCGTCGGGAGTATATGAATAGCTGCGGCTGTAAACGCCCACGGGGATATCGTCGGGCACATAGGGCGGGTCGTAGGGGATAGGATAGCACACATTTGTATACTGTGGCTTGTCATAGCCGTGAAGCTGCCAGTTGGAGGGGACGGGCAGCTTTTTATCGAAGGGAGCGGAAATAAAATCGTCCTCCATGTCGATGATGCTGTCATAGTATCTGAAATCCCAGTCGCCGTTTAAAAGCTCGAAGCGGCTTGAGCTTTCCCTGTCTGCGAAGGGGTCCTGATCTGTGCCGAAGGGTATGAAGTAGCAGTGCTTGTCAAGAGTGTTCACGTGGAGCTGTCCGGGGTCCTCGTGGTATATCATTCTGCTTTTAGGTGTGCCGTATGCGGCGAGCTTTGAAATGTCCATGATAATTCTCCTTAATGCGTTACTCAAGTTTTTTTCATTATATATCCTACTGACGGCTTTGTCAATAAATGATATTAGCATAATATAACAATATGAATATAAAATGAAAAAATTCTGCGATTATCCTGTTATACGGGGATGTGCGGCGGGTCATTCCTGCAGGATATGCTCCCGAGGATATTTTAGAACCTTTCCACATAGGCGTATACGCACGTCTTTTCGGCAAATTTTGCCGCAGACTGCGTT
>JBJFHQ010000076.1:0-17325 GCA_051893755.1 Oscillospiraceae bacterium | reverse complement strand
CTGTACAACCTGTACCTGTCAGCCAGTGAACGTGTGAACGTCCAGCGTAAGGCGAACGTGTTGACTCGGTGAACTGTCCGTGAACGTATGGCTCAAGAACTCTTACCTCCGCCTTGTCGTTCATGCTTGCAGGTGCGGACTCAAGGAAGTATTCAAACGCTCTGTCGCCGTGGCCGAGAAGCGACTCCGCAAGTATAGCCCAGCCCTGAGTCTGGGAGAAGATACCGCCGTTTTCCTTTGTGTCGGGGTTGAAGATGTGCATGAGCGCACCGTCAAAGTAGTCGTTGACATAAGGAGGATCCATGATCTTAACGCCGTAGGGAGTATTGAGTATCTCATGTACAGATTCCATGGACTTTTCTCCCTGCTCCTTGGAAGCAAAGCCCGAGATAACGCCCCAGCTCTGAGGATTGAGCCACATATTTGCTTCGGGGTCATTCTTAGCGCCGACCTTTACGCCGTCCTCTCTGATGCCTCTGATGAATCTGTCCTCGTCCCAGCAGTCGGAGAGAGACTTGCCAAGCTTAGCCTGTACCTCATCGAGATACTTGACATACTCGGTATCGTTCTTGTCCTTAGCGTAGCCCTTGAGGATAGTCATTGCATAGTAGAGCTGGAATGCAACGAATGTAGATTCGCCCTTCTTGCCCATACGGAGGCAGTCGTTCCAGTCAGCGTGGAGACCTGCGGGCATATCGTGATCGCCGAGACGCTTCATAGAGAAGTCGATAGCTCTCTTAAGGTGATCGTAAACGGTGCCCTCGCCGCCTGTTGCGTATACGATAACTTCATCGAGGAACGCCTTGTTGCCGCTTTCGCCGATGTACTTGTCGATAGTGGGGAAGAGCCAGAGAGCGTCGTCCGCACGATAAGAGGGGTGACCTGTTTCCTGAGCGTAGGGAGACTTTTCGTTGTTCTCGTCGGGAGCATTTTCGTGACCCGCATTGTGGTTGAACTTAACGAGGGGCAGACCGCCGCCGTTATCCACCTGAGCGGAGAGCATGAATCTGATCTTTTCCGCAGCAAGCTCGGGGTCGAGGTGGATGATACCCTGGATATCCTGAACGGTATCGCGGTAGCCGTAGCCGTTTCTGAGTCCGCAGTAGATGAAGGAAGCAGCTCTGGACCAGATGAAGGTGATGAAGCACTGGTAAGCGTTCCAAACGTTTATCATGTTGTTGAAGGACTCAGAGGGAGTATTTACCTGGAAGTTGTTGAGCTTGGAATGCCAGTAATCCTTAAGCTCCTTGATCTCGGCATCGACCTTGCCTGCCTGCTCGTAGGAGGCGATGATCTGGGCAGCCTCGGCGCTGTTCTTCTGACCAACGAGGAATACTATCTCAATAGTACCGCCTGCGCCCAGCTCAACAGCTGTCTGGAGAGCGCCGCATGCGTTGCCGTTGTAGTTAAGAACGTTGTCGCATCTGCCGCTTTCAACAGCGATAGGATTGCCGTAGGTCCTGTAGGAGCCGATGAAGTTGTCCAGCGAGCCGTTATATCCGCATACAGAAGCGCCTGCGATACCGAAGAAGCGCTCCTTGTGGTTGGAGCCTGATGCGTCTCTGCCGCTGTTTTCGTTGATGTGCTGGATAATTCTGTTCTCATCGAAGGAGGTCCTTGTGATGAACTGAGTATACTGGAGATTTACCTGATCCTGCTCGTAGTTGTTTTCGGAAGTGAACTCGCAGAATCCGTAAACGGAAAGCTTTCTGGGTGTGGAAGCCATATTGGTTATTCTTGCTCTCCAAACCTCGTAGGTCTTGCCGAGGGGAACGTAGTATGTAACCTCGGAGTGAACGTCTGCATAATCAGCGGACATCACGGTATAAGCGGTGCCGTGGCGGCAGACGCTCTTGTACTGATCGAGGGGCTTGCCCACAGGCTGCCATGAAGCAGACCAGTAGTCCTTTGTATCGTTATCCCTGATGTAGATATATCTTCCGGGAAGACCGATGTTAGAGTTGAAGCGGTAACGGAGAATTCTTCCGTTTGCGCCGGACTGAACGAAGCTGTAGCCGCCTGCGTTGTTGGAGATGATAGCTCCGTATTCGGGGGAGCCTAAATAGTTAGCCCAGGGTGCGGGGGTGTTGGGCTTATCAATTACATATTCCTTGTTTTCAAGGTCGAAATGACCATAGTTCATGGGACAGCACTCCTTTTAAAAATTATTGTAACCGTTTTCAGCAGTCGGAGTATCTCCGATACATACTATTTGTATTTTAACATATAGTTACCGCTTTTTCAAGTGATTTCAGAATAATTAACAATTTTTTTACGTATTCATTAGATAAAATGTATTAAATCGCCTAAAAGCGTAAAAAATCCGATACGACGCGGGGTGCGCCGTATCGGATGATCACCGCGAAATATTAACGGAACGGATATCAATAACCCAGATCGATCTCCTCGTAGCCCGAGGGCACTGTAACAGAGGAGGACTTGACGGAAGTTGTTATCTTTACGGTGTAGTAGCCGGTGTCGTCCATCATCATAACAGGATTGAGCTTTGTATCAAAAACGCAGCCTATAGTTTGACCGTCTTCATTGGTGAATACCTCGTAATAGTAGCCCTTGTCGTTGTACTTGAACTTAAAGAGCTTGCCCTTTGTGCTGTCCTTGATGTTGAGATCTGCAACGCTTCCGGCAGTGGAGACCATGTCAACACTTTCGTCATCGGAAGTCACAGGGGTTGTCATTTTCTCCTTGCTTGACAGATCGAGGAGAGTGATGTTCTTGGAATCCTGATAGATGCCGAGACCCATAGAGATGTCCTCTTCCTCCATGTATACGATGTACTTAGCCTTATCACCCTTCATAGCGATGCTGATAACGGAATCGGAGGATACCATGCTTATGGAAATGGAAGCCTTTGAGGGATCCTCGGCCATTTTATCAACAGATTTATAGAGCTTGTCGAAATATTTTTTGGTCCTTGATTTAGAGAAAGTAACTGTACTCTTGGAGGTCTTTCCCTCGTAGCTCTTGACCTTTTTTGCAAGACCGGAATTGTACTTGACGCCTGCCAGCTTAACAGCCTCTGTATAAGCGGGGTCGGCAGCGTAAAGCTCGGAAACAATGCAGTCGCCCTCGGAATAGGTATATTCCTCGGCGGAAGCAGCGATGCCGAAGGTGGAGATCATGGAGCAGCAGACAGCAGCTGCAAGAGCAACAGACATTTTTTTCTTGAAATTCATATTATGTATTCCTCCATTATGATTAAAAATGATTGTTACAATATATCATGCAAATTGTTGTAACTGTAGAAAATTATAACATACTATAACCGAAATGTCAATATTTTTTCTAAAAAAATTAATAATTCTAATTACTTTTTAATTTTTTCGGTATTAGTACATAATATAGTATTCAGTTTGAAGTCAGAGCATTCTTCACCTATTATAAATTTAAATTCTGCTAAGATATTCACGGGACTTTCACACAATATTGTGCAAAGTGCTGATTTTGAAAAAAATATCAAAATACCCCTTGATTTTTTCTGAAAAGTTGGTAAAATATAATTAGCACTCAAAGAGAAAGAGTGCTAACACACAAAGCCAAAGTCTGCTAACCGTTTATCGGGAGGCACCACTATAGGAAGGAGTTTTTTATTATGACTATCAAACCGCTTGAAGACAGAGTAGTAATTAAGAACGTGGAGGCGGAGGAGACCACCAAGAGCGGCATCATCCTCACAGGCAGCGCCAAGGAAAAGCCTCAGGTAGCTGAGGTCGTTGAGGTTGGCCCCGGCGGCATCGTTGACGGCAAGGAAGTAGGAATGATCGTTAAGAAAGGTCAGAAGGTCCTTATTTCCAAGTACAGCGGAACAGAGGTTAAGATCGACGGCGAGGAATATACTATCGTTCGTCAGTCCGATATTCTCGCAATCGTTGAGGAATAATAAATCATTTGATACGGAGGTAATTTATCATGGCAAAGGATATTATTTACGGTGAAGAAGCAAGAAAGGCTCTTCAGGCAGGCATAGACAAGCTCGCAGATACAGTTAAGATCACTCTCGGACCTAAGGGCAGAAACGTTGTTCTGGACAAGAAGTTCGGCGCTCCCCTTATCACAAACGACGGCGTTACGATCGCTAAGGAGATCGAGCTTGACAATGCTTTCGAGAACATGGGCGCTCAGCTCGTTAAGGAAGTTGCTACAAAGACCAACGACGCAGCAGGCGACGGTACCACAACAGCTACTCTGCTTGCACAGGCTCTTATCAGAGAGGGTATGAAGAACATCGCTGCAGGCGCTAACCCCATGGTAGTTAAGAAGGGAATGTCCAAGGCTGTTGACGCAGCTGTTGACGCTATCAAGAAGAACTCCAAGGAGATCGAGGGCACAGCTGATATCGAGAGAGTTGCTACTATCTCTTCCGCAGATGAAAAGGTAGGCAAGCTCATCGCAGAGGCTATGGAAAAGGTGACCTCCGACGGCGTTATCACCATCGAGGAGTCCAAGACCGCTGAGACATACTCCGAGGTCGTAGAGGGCATGCAGTTCGACAGAGGCTACATCACTCCTTACATGGTAACAGATACCGATAAAATGGTCGCAAATATCGACGACGCATACATTCTTATCACCGACAAGAAGATCTCCAACATTCAGGAGCTCCTTCCCCTCCTCGAGCAGATCGTAAAGACAGGCAAGAAGCTGGTCATCATCGCAGAGGATATCGAGGGCGAGGCTCTCTCCACACTTATCGTCAACAAGCTCAGAGGCACCTTCACCTGCGTTGCAGTCAAGGCTCCCGGCTTCGGTGACAGAAGAAAGGAAATGCTCCAGGATATAGCTATCCTCACAGGCGGACAGGTCATTTCCGAAGAGGTTGGTCTGGAGCTTGCAGATACTCAGATCACTCAGCTGGGCCGTGCTCGTCAGGTGACAGTTACCAAGGAGTTCACAACTATCGTTGACGGCGCAGGCGACAAGGATTCCATCAAGGAAAGAGTTAACCAGATCAAGGCACAGATCCAGGAGACGACTTCCGATTTCGACAAGGAGAAGCTCCAGGAGCGTCTTGCAAAGCTCAGCGGCGGTGTTGCAGTTATCAGAGTAGGTGCTGCTACAGAGGTTGAGATGAAGGAAAAGAAGCTCCGCATCGAGGACGCTCTCGCAGCTACCAAGGCAGCCGTTGAAGAGGGTATCGTAGCAGGCGGCGGAACAGCTCTTATCAATGCTATGCCCGCAGTAAAGGCTCTTATCGACGAGCTCTCCGGCGACGAAAAGACAGGTGCACAGATCGTATACAAGGCACTTGAAGAGCCTGTACGTCAGATCGCAGCAAATGCAGGTCTTGAGGGCTCCGTTATCATCGACAAGATCATCACCTCCGGCAAGGTCGGCTACGGCTTCGACGCATACAACGAGGAGTACAAGGATATGATCTCCTCCGGTATCGTAGACCCCACAAAGGTTACAAGAAGCGCACTCCAGAATGCAGCATCCGTATCTGCAATGGTACTCACAACAGAGTCCCTCGTTGCCGATATCAAGGAGCCCGCTCCCGCAGCAGCTCCCGCAGGCGCAGGCATGGACGGAATGTATTGATAACTGACGATCGATAATTAACAATTGATGCTCCGTCGGGCGTGATAGTCCGACGGAGCATTTTTTAATGAAAGATCCGCACAAAAAAGCTCCGTCAGACATATGCCCGACGGAGCTTGAATTTTTATTGCTCCACCAATTAACTGATGAAAATTTATGCGCAGAACCGCTGACGAAAGACTAGGAAGAAAGCCGCAGGAATATGCGGATATTTCAAGGCTTTCTGACGACGGATTTCGTCAGCGGGGCAAGCAGAAAATTCAATAGTTAATTGGGGGAGCAATATTATGTATCAGACCTTAACGACAGCCTTGTTCATAACTCTGCCGTTCTTGATGTTCTTGTAGCCGAAGAGTACGCATTCCTCAACAGGACCGGAATATTCTTCCTTCTTCTTGTCGCCGAAGAAGAGAGCCTTTCTTTCCTCGCGGGACATGATGCGCTCGTGGAGCTCTTCGTCGTACTGAGTGCCTCTGGGAGCGTCGATAAGCTCGTAAACAGGAGTGCTCTGGCTGCTGTTATGGAAGTCGAGGAAGTATGCGAACAGCTTGTTCAGGCTTGCAACATCGGTGAAATCCTCGGCTCTTATCCTGCTCTGAGCGTATTCCCACAGACCCTGGATATGACCCCACTGTGCACCGCAGCAGAGGAAGCTGCGGATAGTAACGCCCTCGGGGAATACCTGAGCCTCGTCCAGACCGGACTTGGACTTGGGAGAGAGATTTGCATAAAGGTCGTACATGGAGGTAAGGTCGCCGAAGGTGGACTTGTAAGCATCCGCGCTGCGCTGAGCCTCCTCGACCTCCTGCTGCATGGAGGTAAGGCGGGTATTGAGATCGCCGATAGAGTTCTTGTAATCGTTTATCTGAGATTCAAGAGCAGCGGAGTAATTGCCTGCGTCCTCGATCTGCTGGTCCTTGAGAGCGATAGTATCGGTAAGGTGGCTGATATTTGCGGAAAGCTCGGTGATCTGACCGTCTCTTGCGGTGATAGCCACGTGAGCCTTTTCGACCTCCTCGGCGTAAGCGTTGGCGGTCTCGGCGTATTCGTTGATCTTCTCCTTAAGAACGAGCATAGCCTGAAGCTGTCTTCTCATAACGTCGATCTTGTCGTTGCGCTCGTTGATAGTATTATTAAGCTCGTTGATAGAAGATGTGAGATTTTCGTTTGTGCTGCGGAGGGTCTCCATTTTCTCGGCATATTCGCTGCGTTCGGAGTTGAGCTCGCTTATTGCGGAATCTCTCTCTGCGATAAGAGCCTTTGCCTTTTCAAGCTGGTCTGCGATCTCTGCCAGCTTGGAGCCGGTGAGAGCAGCCTTTGAGGTCGCTTCGTCTGCGGCAGCCTTGATCGAGAGCTTGTCGTTTTCGAGAGAAGCGGTCTTTTCCTGCAAAGCGGAAATCTGTTCGAATCTCTGTTCAAGCTCTGCGTTCTGCTGAGCGATGATCTCGTCTGCTTCTGCCTTTGCGGCGTAAAGCTCGGAGTATCTTGCCTTAAGCTCTGCGGCAGCCTCTTCCTTGGCGATAGCCTCCTCCTTGACCTTGGCGGTCTGAGCCTCGGCGTCGGCGATCTTGGCATTGAGAGCCTCGATCTGTTCTGCGGCAGCCTTTGCGGAGCTGTCGCCCTGTGCCTGAGCGGCAGTCATAGCGCTGATGCGGTTGTCCCTGTCGGTGATATCAGCCTTTGCCTTTTCCAGCATTTCGGTGAGCTCGCCCACCTTAAGAGTGAGCTCATTTATCTGGCTTGCTGCCTCCTGAGCGCTTGTATCGCCTGCAGCCTGAGCGGCAGTCATGCTGCTGATGCGGCTGTCTCTTTCTGCGATATCAGCCTTAGCCTTTTCGGCAGCAGCGGTAAGCTCTTCGATCTTGGCGTTAAGGGACTCGATCTTGTCCTGAGCGGCCTTAGCGGTGTTATCGCCGGAAGCCTGAGCCTCGGTGAGCTCGGATATCTTCCTGTCGCGGTCGGATATCTCAAGCTTTGACTTATTGAGCTGGAGATTGATACCGGATATCTCGATATTCTTGGAGTTGACCTCTTCTTCAAGCTCTGCGATGCGTGCTTCGTATTTTGCAATATCCTCCGCAACAGAACTATCGCCGAAGATCTTTCGGAAGGCAGCCTTGACGGTATCATCCGCAAGACTGTCGATAAGCATTTGTGTAAATTCATTCAATTCCATACAACAACCACCGTTTCATATTTTTGATCAGCAGAAGTTTCTGCTTTTACCTACTTATTGTTAATATATCATAAAATCATTTTTTTGTCAAGGATTTTTTTATTCATTTTCATTAAAATAAAACTGCAATAATTACACTTCTTAACATACAAAGATCTTTAGTGCAGAACAGCATGCAGGATATCGGCTTCCATTATATGTTTATTCACAGCTGCATATGACATTGACCATTATTTTGATATGATTGACGGTTGACTTTTTCGCAAAAAAAATATATAATATTTTCAGATGATAATTTACGCCGAAGGGAGGGCGGTCATTACGGATAAGGAAAAGGACCACGGCAAATATATCATGACGAGAATGATAATGAGCGCAAAGCGGCTTGCGGGGATAAAGCTCGTAAAAAGCGATATGGAGGACATCACCCGCAGCGACCTGAATATCATGTACGTCATATCCGAAGTCCCCGACGGGGTGCCTGTATCGGTGATCTCGGAGCAGCTTGGCTGTACCGTTCCCGCCGTTTCCAAAAGGCTCAAGCCGCTGGAACAGGGACATTACATCACCCGCAGAAAGGACGGCATGGATCATCGTACCATCAAGGTCTGTCTCACCGATAAGGGCAGGGAGACCACAGAACGCGCAAAACGCGAAACTGCCGAGATCATCGGACGCATCACCGAAAGAATGGGCGGCGATATGGACGAGTTCGTTTCACTTGCTGAACGGTTCATCGACATTGCCGAGCAGGAGGTCAGAGAGTGGCAGTCGGAAAGCAGATAATTCATATTATGTAAAGGGAATTTTTTATGAAAAAGGTACTTGATTGGAATAAATATCTGGATAAGGCGGCAGAGGCGGTCTCCGAGGGAGTCGTTCTGCTGAAAAACGATTACGGGGCTCTTCCTTTGGATAAGTCAAAGGAGATCGCTCTCTTCGGAAGAATGCAGCTCCACTATTATAAGAGCGGCATGGGCTCGGGCGGAATGGTGAACGTGACCAAGGTGACGGGCATACTCGACGGACTTCTTGAAGCAGGTGCAAAGGTGAATGATGAGCTGCTCGAGGTCTATAAGAAGTGGGACGGGGAAAATCCTGTGAAGGACGAGGAAAGCTGGGGAAATGCCAAATGGTCACAGGAGGAAATGCCCCTTGACGACGCTCTCGCACAGAGGATATCCGCGCAGACCGATATCGCTGTGGCAGTCATCGCAAGAACTGCGGGCGAGGAAATGGACAACACCTGCGAGCGTGGCTCCTATATGCTGTCCGAGGGCGAAAAGCAGATGCTCATTACCGTGAGAAAGCATTTCAAAAAGCTGATAGTCCTGCTGAACACGGGCAATATCATAGACATGAGCGAGATCATGGAAATATCCCCCGATGCGGTGATGTACGTATGGCAGGGAGGAATGACCGGCGGCACGGGAACTGCGCAGGTGCTGCTCGGAAAATCGCCGAGCGGAAAGCTGCCCGATACTATTGCTTATTCGATATCCGACTATCCCTCCGACAAGTATTTCGGCAATAAGGAGAGAAATTTCTACACTGAGGATATCTACGTGGGCTACAGATATTTCGAGACCTTTGCTCCCGAAAAGATAATGTATCCCTTCGGGTTTGGTCTGTCCTATACTACCTTTGATATCAATGTCATAAAAGCGGATATCGGCGATCTTTCCGCAAAATTTACGGTATCGGTAAAAAATATCGGAGAGTATGAGGGCAAGGAGGTCGTTCAGCTGTACTATTCCGCTCCCTGCGGAAGGCTTGGACAGCCTGCAAAACAGCTTGCCGCTTTTGGGAAAACGGACAGCCTTAAGCCCGGCGAGGAACAGGCTCTCACTCTGTCTGTGAATATCAACGAGCTTTGCTCCTACGATGATTCGGGGGTTACGGGTCATCGCTTCTGCTATGTGCTTGAAGAGGGTACATACGGCTTCTATATCGGCACCGATTCTCACAGCTGCGAAAAGGCGGGGGAGTATGTCCTCGATAAGCTGCGTGTGGTACATGAGTGTATCTCGGCAATGGCTCCCGTTGAGAAATTCCAAAGACTGAAGTCGGATAACGGACAGCTCGTTTTCGAGGACGTTCCCGTTATGACCTACGATGAAAATGCGGTCAGAAAAGCTGCACTGCCCGAGGAACTGCCATACACGGGCGACAAGGGCATAAAGCTTGCGGACGTGCTTTCAGGGAAATATTCTATGGACGAATTTATCGCACAGCTGTCCGACGAGGATCTTGCCGCCATCATCCGCGGCGAGGGCATGGGCAGCCCCAAAGTCACTCCCGGAACGGCTGCGGCATTCGGCGGAGTTACCGAACGGCTGAAAAGCTTCGGCATACCCTGCGTATGCTGCGACGACGGCCCCTCGGGAATGAGACTGGACTGCGGCACAAAGGCGTTCAGTCTGCCAAACGGTACACTGCTGGCTTCCACCTTCAACACAAGACTTATGACCGAACTGTTCACATATCTCGGTGAGGAAATGGCTGCCAACAAGGTCGACTGTCTGCTTGGCCCCGGAATGAATATCCACCGTCACCCCTTAAATGGACGCAATTTCGAGTATTTCTCCGAGGACCCCTGTCTTACGGGCATTATCGCTTCGGCACAGCTTGCAGGACTTAAAATGTCGGGAGTTTCCGGCACCATAAAGCACTTCTGCGGAAACAATCAGGAGACCTGCAGAAGAACAGCAGATGCTGTCATCTCCGAGAGAGCGCTCCGCGAGATATATCTGCGGGGATTTGAGATAGCCGTGAAAAACGGCTCGGATTCCGTTATGACTACCTACGGCTCGGTAAACGGCATACGCACTCCCGTAAGCTATGACCTGAACACGGTCATTCTCCGCGATGAATGGGGCTTTGACGGCGTTGTCATGACCGATTGGTGGGCTGCTGTGAACAGACGGGACGAGGAGACCTCTCTTACCGATTTTGCCGCAATGGCAGCAGCGGGAAATGACCTTTACATGGTCTGCGCCGACGGCGAAAAGCAGGAGGGCAATACTCTTGATGAACTGAAAAACGGCTTCATCACAAGGGGAGAGCTTCAGAAAAATGCAGCTGATATCTGCCGATTTGTCATGAACAGCATGGCGATGAAGCGCATGCTCGGCACGGCGGACGAGATAGAGATAGCAAACCGTCCCGACGAGGGCGAGACCAACGAGGGAGCAGTCGAGTTTTTCAAGGTTGACGAAAAGGCTTCACTGTCGGGAGAGAATATCCATGTCACAAAGGGCGGCTCCTATGCCTTCGGACTGGACGTTGTCACCTTCGGCAGATACAAGGTGAAGATAACCGCTTCATCCACTGCAAGCGAGACCGCACAGCTTCCCGTGACGGTGTTCTGCATGGGCTCGTCCATCGGTACCTTCACATGGAACGGCACAGGCGGCGCTCCCGTTTCCTTTGAAACGGACACCTTCTTCTTCTCACGATTTGTGACGATGAGGCTCTATTTCGCTCAGGGCGGACTTGATATCATAAGCCTTGATTTTGAGCTTATCAACCCCGAGTCAATGCAGTAAATGCTTTATTTTCGTCAATTATCACACTATTTGACGCTTCGGGAAGTTTTTTCATGTGAAAAACAAAGAATTTATTGATAAATTCTTGACAAAGTGAAAAAATCTATATATAATATAGGTGTTAATAGAATATATATTTTTATGCGTTATGCGAATAAAATTATATATAGGCACATCAGACGATCGAATTTATAATGGAGGTTATCAGTATGGCTTCGAGAAAAACAGAAGGCACAGTATCAAAGACAGCAGCTTCCACCGCAAAGAAAGCTGCCGCAAAGACAGCTGAGAAAAAAGAAGTAAAGGCAGAGGTAAAATCATCGGTCTATGTTGAATACGGCAACGGTCAGATAGATGTGAAGAACATCCTTCAGGACGTTATCGCAGCTAACTCCGCTGAGGGCGGCGCTGCTCCCGAGTCTGTAGAGGTTTACATAAAGCCCGAAGAAAACGCTGCGTACTATGTTATCAACGGCAAGTCCGAAGGCAAGAAGATAGATCTTTATTTCTGATCTGCTATGCAATAAGCTTTAGCCTGAACAAAGACGTTTCGCTTTTGTAACGGAACGTCTTTTTGATGTAAGCGCATTTATGCGAAAAATATTTTTTAAGGAGAAAAATGATCATGAATTTTAAGAAATCCGCCGCAGCTCTCTGCATTATGAGCTTCTGCGCTCTTACCGCATGCGGAAGCTCTGTTCCCGCAAACACAGTAAACTCTGTTGATGACCTCGCCGGAAAGACTATCGGCGTTCAGCTCGGCACAACAGGCGATATCTACGCAGGCGACGTTGAGGGCGCTACGGTTGAGCGCTACAACAAGGGAGCAGACGCTGTGCAGGCTCTCAAGCAGGGCAAGGTTGACGCTGTTATCATCGACAACGAGCCCGCTAAGGTGTTCGTTGAGAACAATGACGATCTTAAGATACTCCCCGACGCATTCGCTGTTGAGGAATACGCTATCGCTGTCAAGAAGGGCAATGACGAGCTCACCGAGCAGATAAACGGCGCTCTCGCAGAGCTTCAGGCAGAGGGTATTCTCGATTCTATCAAGGCTAACTGGATAGGCGAAGAGGCAGGTCAGCACCCTTACACATCTCCCGAGGACGTTGACCGCAGCAACGGTACACTCGTTATGGCAACAAACCCCGAGTTCCCTCCCTATGAGAGCATGAGCGGCGATACAGTCGTAGGCTTCGACGCAGATATGATGCAGGCAGTATGCGATAAGCTTGGCAAGGAGCTTGTTATCGACAGCATGTCCTTCGATTCCATTATCGCAGCTGTTGACTCCGGCAAGGCAGACGTTGGCGCTGCAGGCATGACAGTTACCGAGGAAAGACTTGAAAACGTAAACTTTACCGATCCCTATACTACTGCGACTCAGGTAGTTATCGTCAGAAAAGACTGATCTGCTGGGCGGGGAGAATTAGCAAATGAACGAAATTCTTGATGTACTGTACAAGACCTTCATCGTTGACGACCGCTGGAAATTCCTTACCGACGGTCTGAAAAACACGCTCACTATCACACTTTTCGCCGTTATCATAGGAATGATACTCGGTCTGATAACCGCAATAATCAGGACCACCCATGATAAGACGGGACATCTTAAGCTGCTCAACTTCTTATGCAGGGTGTATCTGACGGTCATCCGCGGAACGCCTGTTGTTGTCCAGCTTCTGATAATCTACTTTGTTGTGTTCGGTTCGGTCAATATCAACAAGCTTTTTGTTGCCGTGCTGGCATTCGGACTTAACTCGGGAGCATATGTGGCGGAGATAATCCGCTCGGGCATCATGTCCATTGACAACGGACAGTTTGAAGCGGGCGAAAGTCAGGGCTTCAGCTATACTCAGGTCATGATCTATATCATTCTTCCGCAGGCGTTCAAGAACGTTCTTCCCGCTCTGGCAAACGAGGCTATCGTGCTGCTCAAGGAGACCTCAGTTGCGGGATATATCGCCATAAACGACCTCACCAAGGGCGGAGATTATATCCGTTCCGTGACCTATCAGGCGTTCCTGCCTCTGGTAACGGTTGCGCTTATCTACCTTGTGATGGTCATGGCATTATCTTGGCTTGTTTCCAAGCTGGAAAGGAGACTGGCTCTCAATGACAGACGATAAAAATACAAACTGGGACCCCACTGCGGATATGATAGTTGCGGACGGACTGTACAAGTCCTTCGGGTCGCTCAGTATTCTGAAAAATGTGAGCGTGACCGTGAAGAAGGGCGAAAAGGTGGTCATCATCGGACCCTCGGGCTCCGGAAAGAGTACCTTCCTGCGCTGTCTGAACCTGCTTGAAAGACCTACCTCGGGACATATCCTCTTCGAGGGCACCGACATCACCGAGGCAAAGGGCGCAGAGCTTAACATGATAAGACGCCGCATCGGAATGGTTTTTCAGCATTTTAATCTGTATCCGCATCTGAGCGTGAAAAAGAATATCACCCTCGCTCCCGTAAAGCACAAGATAATGACTGCCGATGAGGCAGACAAACGTGCGGACGAGCTTTTGAAGCTGGTGGGACTTTCCGACAAGGCGGACGCTTATCCGAATCAGCTTTCGGGCGGTCAGAAGCAGAGAATAGCCATTGCGCGAACTCTTGCCATGAATCCAGATGTTATCCTGTTCGACGAGCCTACCTCGGCGCTTGACCCCGAAATGGTGGGCGAGGTCCTCAATCTGATGAAGCAGCTTGCGGACGCGGGCATGACTATGATAGTCGTGACTCACGAAATGGGCTTTGCAAGAGAAGTAGCTTCAAGGGTAATGTTCATGGACGACGGAAATATCCAGGAGGAGGGAACTCCCGACGAGTTTTTCGGAAATCCCCGGAATCAGCGCCTGAAGGACTTCCTTTCAAAGGTTTTATAATAAATTACTATACTGGCTCATTGTCGGCTTTTGCCGATAATGAGCTTTTTGAATTTACTGTGAATTTTTAGTGAAGATATATAGATATTTTTCCTCGGACTATTGCAATTTCATTATAAATATGGTATAATATATTAATTAGTATGGATTGCTATGTGCTGAAAAAATATGTTGAGGCGGAGATTACTATGATTAAAAGCATGACAGGCTTCGGAAGAGATGAAGAAATAATCGGCGGACGGGATATCATTGTTGAGATACGTTCCGTCAATCATCGTTTTTACGAGTTTTCCGCGAGGATTCCAAGAAATTACGGCTACCTCGAGGAAAAGCTCAAAAATACTCTGAACGGCAGGATCTTCCGCGGAAAGACTGAGGTGTTCGTTTCGGTCACCGATGTTGAGGAAAAGGATACTGTCATAAAGCTCAACGAGGCGGCTGCAAGGGCGTGCATCGATGCTCTTCGCAGCGCAAATGAAAGGCTTGGGCTGGAAGATGACCTCACCCTTTCGCAGGTGATGAGAATGCCCGATGTTTTCACCGTGACAAAGACAGAGGCGGACGAGGATGAGATATGGGAGGCTGTCAGAACAGTGGCGCTCAAAGCTCTCGATAATTTCATTTCCATGCGCGAAAATGAGGGCGAGAGAATGAAAGCTGATTTTCTGGGCAGACTTGATCTTATCGAGAAGCTTGTGTCAATGGTGGAGGAGCGCTCTCCGCAGGTCAACGAGCTTTACCGTGCAAGGCTGTACAACAGGCTCAAGGATATCCTCGAGGACAAAAATATCGACGAGTCCCGCATTCTTGCAGAGACTGCCATATTCGCCGACAAGACTGCCGTGGACGAGGAGACTGTCCGCCTGAGAAGCCATATAAAGCAGTTCAGAGAGCTGCTGGAGCAGGACGATCCTGTGGGACGGAAGCTTGATTTCCTCATTCAGGAGTTCAACCGTGAGGTGAATACGATCGGCTCAAAGGCACAGGACGCCGAGATAACAAAGATAGTTGTTGACCTTAAGTCCGAGATCGAAAAGATCAGGGAACAGGTCCAGAACATAGAATAGTATCATATCAGAGGTGCATTGAATATGAAGCTTATCAACATCGGCTTCGGAAACGCCGTGAACGCAGACAGGGTGGTCGCTATTGTCAGCCCCGAGAGCGCACCTATAAAGCGTGTTATCCAGGAGGCAAGGGATAAGGGAATGCTTATCGACGCCTCCTACGGACGAAAGACCCGTTCGGTCATTGTGGCGGACAGCGGTCATGTGGTGCTGTCGGCTGTGGCGCCCGGTTCTGTGGCAGGACGTGCTGCCGATGATGATGATAAAGAGGGGAGCGTTGATGACGATGTCTGAAAAAGGACAGCTTTTTGTGGTCTCCGCGCCGTCTGGCTGCGGAAAGGGTACCATTCTTGCGGAAATTTTAAAGGACGACAGCTTTTATTACTCCGTTTCCGCCACTACCCGCAGTCCCAGAGAGGGCGAGCAGGACGGCGTGAATTATCATTATCTTACAAGAGAAAAATTTGAGGAGCTTATCAGAAACGGCAGCATGCTGGAATATACGGAATACTGCGGAAATTATTACGGAACTCCTCTTACCTACATAGACGAAAACCTAAACAAGGGGAAAAACGTTATCCTCGAGATCGAGGTGGAGGGCGCTATGAATGTCCGGAAGCTTCGTCCCGATGCGGTGCTGATATTTATTCTGCCGCCGTCCATGAAGGAGCTTCGCCGCCGTCTTGAAAAGCGGGGCACGGAAACTCCCGAAGTGATCGAGAAACGTCTCGCACAGGCGGCGCGGGAGATAAAGGACGCCGACAAATATGATTATATCATGGTAAACGGTCCGCTGGACAAGGCTGTGGAGGATTTCAGAACTATCGTATCCGCTGCGGCGATGTCCTGCGAAAACAATAAATATTTAATTGATGAGGTGCTTGAAAATGCTTAGACCATGTCTTTCACAGATAACAACAAAAAATGAGAGCTATTACTCCGTTGTAATGGCAGTTGCAAAGAGAGCAAGAGAGATCACCGACGAGCTTATCGCCAATGAAAAGCCTCTCGAGGAAAAGCCCGTAAAAACCGCAGTAGACGAGCTTGCTGCAAGAAAATACTTCATCGTTGAGGACTCCGCTCTCAGAGGCTCTTCCAGAGCTGAATGAACACCGATCCTGTAAGTATCGCCGAGATAGGCATAAGCGGCGCTTCTGTCGCTTATGACAAGCGGTACAGCTACATCGTCCCCGACGAGCTTTCGGGGACTGTATCTGCCGGAAAAAGAGTTATCGTCCCGTTCGGACGGGGCAGCAGAAAGCGTATCGGGATAGTTCTTTCCGTATCGGAAGGGTCTGCGGCTGAAATGCAGAAATGCAAGTGCATAACGTCGGTCATCGACAGCGAGCCTGTTATCGGCGACGAAATGCAGAAGCTGCTGGAATGGCTCCATGATATGACATTATGCACCTATTACGACGCTTTCAGAGCGCTTATCCCGCCGGGGCTCAGCGTGAATTTTACCGAGAAGTACAGTCTTTCCGAGGCTGCTTCCGAACAGAAAAAGGGACTTTCTTCACAGGCTGCCGATCTGTACGCTTCATTTTCCGAGGTGAAAAACCGCAGGGAGCAGGAAATGATGATATCTGCGGCATTTAACGGCACGGACAAGGCTGCGGCGGAGGAACTGCTGTCAAAGGGTCTTATCGTCCGCTATGACGAGGTCAGGCGCCGAGTCAAGGACGAGACCTTACAGATGATACATCTGTCCGAGGGCTTCTGCGAGCACCCCGAGTTGTTCAAGCTTACTCCGAAGCAGAAAAAGATCGCCGAGGTCTTAGAGGAAAACGGGGCAGCTTCCGTAAAGGAGCTGTGCTATCTCTGCAATGTGACGAATCAGGTCATAAAGAACATGCTGAAAAGCGGGGCTGCGGAAAGCTTTGAATACGAGGTGATTCGTCCCTCCGAGGCAAAGGCTGACTCAGATCCCGATGATATCGTCCTCACCGACGAGCAGCAGGCTGCTTTCGACGGCATTTCCGCGCTGATTGATCGGGACAAGCCGGACTGTGCACTTCTCTTCGGAGTTACGGGCAGCGGAAAGACCTCCGTTTTTGCCAGGCTGATAAAGCATACCCTTGATATCGGAAAGAAC